>DBHR01000015.1:116802-117052 GCA_002296225.1 Acidobacteria bacterium UBA823
TCAGTTCTTCGACTACATCTGGTCGGCAACGATGCAGTTACGGAACGAAGTCTCAATGCTGCGCTACCGCTCGAACAACACCTACTCATGCCCAATGGTGGTCCGGGCACCAATTGGCGGCTATCTCCGGGGCGGCTCGCTCTACCACAGCCAATCTGGTGAGAGTATCTTCGCGCATTTTCCAGGCCTCCGAATCGCATATCCGTCCAACGCGGCAGATGCCTGTGGCTTGCTGCGTACGGCTATCCGG
>DBHR01000015.1:117375-117721 GCA_002296225.1 Acidobacteria bacterium UBA823
GCGACGACCCCGTTCTCTTCCTGGAGCACAAGCATCTATACCGACAGACCCACAACAAGGGCGCCTATCCCGGTGCCGAGCATATGGTGCCATTCGGCCGATCCGCACTCCATCGGCCTGGGAACGACGTCGTGATCATCACCTGGGGGGCCCTAGTCCAACGATCGCTTCTCGCCGCCCAGCAGGCGGCCAAGACGGGAGTCGAAGCCTCGGTGCTCGACCTTAGAACAATCGCCCCCTACGACTGGGAGGGCGTCGCCGAAGCAGTGACCCGGACGAACCGCGTGATCGTGGCGCACGAAGATCAACTGACATGCGGTTTCGGTGCAGAGTTGGTCGCCCGAAT
>DBHR01000015.1:118035-118201 GCA_002296225.1 Acidobacteria bacterium UBA823
GCTGATGAGCTCTTCGACCGATTAGATGCGCCGGTGAAGCGGGTAGCGGCACTCGACTGCCCCGTGGGCTACCACCCGGTCCTAGAAGAAGCTACGCTGCCGCAGGTGGCCGACATCCTTCGCGCAATTCAGGACGTCGTTAATTATTGAGCGTCAACGTTCCGGA
>DBHR01000021.1 GCA_002296225.1 Acidobacteria bacterium UBA823
AGCGTCCGCGACTCACCCGGAGACTGGAGAGATGTCCGAGTGGTTGAAGGAGCACGCTTGGAAAGCGTGTGTAGGGGAAACTCTACCGTGGGTTCGAATCCCACTCTCTCCGCCAATCACATCACGACGCTGAATGTTAGCGGTCCGCTTGGAGTAATCGTGTATTGGCTGTTTAAGGAAGAGCCGTCGAGTTATAGCTTTGAAGAATTCGTCAAAGATGGCCAGACCTCCTGGACTGGAGTAAAAAATCCACTGGCTCAAAAGCACCTCCGCTCAGTGAAAAAAGGCGACCGGGTCTTCTACTACCATACGGGAAACGAGAAAGCGGTCGTCGGAATCGCGCGTGCCATCGGCAACGCCTACCTCGATCCGTCGGACGCTTCCGGTAAGCGGCATACAGTCGATATCGCTCCGAGTCGTAAATTGCGCCGCCCGGTGACGCTGGCTGAGATTAAAGCGGACCGCAAGTTCGCAGCTTTTCCTCTAGTGCGGATCTCGAGACTCTCCGTCATGCCAGTAAGTGCCAAGGAGTGGGCCGCGATCGAGTTTCTATCGAAGACCTAAAGCGCGGTCTCGTGTAGCCCTATGAACCCAATAGGTCTCTTTCGGACGACTATTGAGACCTTACGCTCCGGGTTTATGGGTGCCTTGCAGAAGTGAACCGTTCGATCGTGCTTCGCAGCCGACCTAGGCCAGCATTCTAGAAACCGATTCGGCGGAACAGTGATAGGTGGGAACCCCCAGCCGATTGATTGGCGACAAATAATCCAGCGCCCAGGCATGAAAAGTGCCAAAAAGAAAGAATGGCGGAGAGGGTGGGATTCGAACCCACGTGCCGGTTACCCGACAAGACGCTTTCGAGGCGCCCCCGTTACGACCACTTCGGTACCTCTCCGTTGGGCCAAACAATCAAAATTAACGTTGCCGATCAGCTGAGAGGCGTCGTAAAAACGTTTGCCTCACGACGTCGCTGGAAGAATCCCTGCAGGACCGCCAAGCATTCGGCCTCTAGCACACCAGCGGTCACAACAACATTGTGGTTCAGCGACGGATGAGCCAGTGACCGACACATAGACTGAACCGCTCCAGCCTTGGGTTCGGCCACCCCAAACACCAACGTGCCGATCCGCGCGTGAACCAAGGCGCCGACGCACATCAAACATGGCTCCACCGTGACATAGAGCGAGGCACCCGTGAGACGGTAATTGCTACACGCCAATCCAGCCGCACGCAGCGCTACGATTTCTGCATGAGCTGTCGGATCGTGCGTCGTAATCGGCCGATTGAACCCAGAGCCGACGATCTCACCATCAACAACTACGACCGCACCAATGGGAACCTCATCAACCGCTTCAGCCCGATTTGCCTCGGCCAACGCAGCACGCATGAACGGTTCACGCATCGTCGACGAAAATCGTTTCGACCTTATAGATTCCATGGATCTTAGAGGCGTTCAGCAATTACCGCGTAGTCCAAGTGTGTAAACAAGAAGCTATTGATCTTGTCAGCGGCATCGTTAAACGCCACAGTGAGGGAAGCTAGTTCATCCGTATCCTTAGCTTTCTTGGACTGGTCCGATACCGCTACTCTTTGCAGCTTGGCATGTTCAGGATATGGCGCACTGTATCGGATAGTAGCGCCTTGAAACCCGGTTGCATGCAATAGATAAGTCAGTGTATCGGGATGTAGCGGTTGCGCATGCGTGATGTCACGAATATAACCGTCGAAGAACGCGACCCAGCACGCAGGATTAATCGTTTCGAGCACGATTTTAGACCTTGGTCTTAGCTTTTGGTATGACAGTTCAAGCAGGCGTATTAGATACTCTGGTCGTAAGTGCTCGACGACCTGGGCCGAGAAAAGACCGCCGAGTGAACCATCATCTAAACCTTCCAGATAGCTGACCACGTCACCTTCTACCACGTCGAGACCGCGCATTCGACAAACCTTGACCATTTCCGGGTTGATGTCGAGGCCTCGCGCCGGCACACCGTTTGCCTTGAGCACATCGAGGAACTCACCCCGGCCGCACCCTACATCCAACACATCAACCGCGCCGGTAAAATCAGGTGCGTATTCATTCATGCGTGCCCGAATTTCTTCGGGTGCTCCACGGAATTGATCTTCGAAACCCACGTACTTGAATGCACCGTCCGCAGTGCTCAGTTGGCCTTCAGTCAATCTCGACCTGGGAGAAGCCTCTGTATCAAGCGTGGCCTGTCGGCGGCTGCTTCGACTCTTGGTTGACGTCATAACCTTGCCCGCCTCCTGTTGTTCTAGTTGCCTTGTCAACAGGAGTAACTTCTGCTGCAGTGCACCAACGGTCGCCCGAAGTTCTTCGACTCTTGCTTCAAACCGTCGCTCCCTCACGATATTTGCCTCGGCACGTATCTGGATTTCATCACCAACCGCATCGAGACCCGCGGCAAGGCCTGCCCCAAACTCGTGCACGCTAAGCGGCATGATTGGTTGCTTAGTGTTTACATAGGGGGTGATTTGCTGTGCATACAACATAAGCTTGTGTTGAAAGAAAGCTTGGGAAGAAAATGAGTCGCGAATCGCCGTCAGTACCTTGTCGAGGGCATACGCCCTCTGGCGAGTGGGCTCTATATTGCAATTAATGTGGTCGATCAAGGCAAGGTTGAAGTCATGCTGTCGTTGAAACACCGGTCCTATAAATCGCCATACGAAACGCCTAATCCGTCCTCGCCACCCGACACCGTAATCTACACCCCCCTCAGGAACTAGCCGGGCCAACTCATTTAGTCTTGTGATAAGCGAGTCGTCAGGTGCCGCCGGTGACGCTGGAAGTTCAGGAAACTGCTGCAGTGCATGATCGAGTGCCGTCAACGCATCGTTGTATTGACGATCGATTCTTTCCCGTTCGAGCTTCAGACGCTTTTCGCCGGTAACGGACAGTGGATCATCGCTCATAAACCATCCCACGCTTCGGGGCAATTGACAGAAAAGGGGTATTGACCGTATTCAGCATAATCACCACATCAGACAACCTTAACGTGAACAAGCCTACTAAGACCACTCGACTGAAGTCAAGGCTAAGCCATTGTTTAACAGCAGGTTACAAACGTTACCTCATCACCAACCACACAATATGGAGGTCAGGCTCTCCCGAGGATATCAACTGACATCCCCATATCCTTGAGGATGTCACGGGCAGTCTCCAGGCCATCTGGCCGCAAGTGAGGGAGCGGTGGCGTGATCCCTGAGGGGCTGTCCAGAGCAAGGCTAATGACCCTTAAATAATCAGCCTGCATGTGCTTCAGGGTGTGGCGAGCCGCCCAGAATCTTTTTGCTCGGTTACCTAGCTCTCGTCGTAGCGTCCGGTCACGTGCCAGCCGCTCCATTGCCACCTGCAACGAGTTTTCCTCGTCCATTATGTCGATGCTGACGCAGAGCGGTAACTTAGATTGTTTACCGCTGAGTTCCGATGCGTTTTGGTCAGGAGGTGTCACCTCAACCAACGGCGATGGCGTCCAAGTACCCCTCGTCACAAGCGCTGGCACATCGATCGTGTGGTGCAAGTCGGTGACGATCGTGGCACGGCCCGCCGCTAGACACCGCAACCACGCCGCGGATGTTTCGCCGGACGATGGCCAGCGCATGCACAGGCAGACATCGGCACATGACATGTAACCAGCCAGATCACGATTATCTACAAAACCTGTAAACGTCACGCGGTCGGCAACGCCAAGACGCTGGGCTTCCGTGACTGCGTCGTAGTAGGGAACGGGTTCCCCGACGAGCAAGAGGTGAACTTGCGGTGTCACACGGGCTATTGCCGCGAGGGCTCTGAGCGTTTGAGCGATCCGTTTCTCAGGGGTAACCCGACCGAACGCAGCGAAAACCACGGTGTCCGGTGAAATATTGTGTCTGGCACGTATGTCCTCTGCCCTCGACGCATCAGCGGCTCCCGTCACGCCCATCCGGATCCGATCGAGACATACCTCGGGAAACCGCTCTCTCAACTCTCGAACGAGCGTTGCATTGTGAACGGCCACCACTCTAGCCGAATCTACGACGGTTCGTAACATCGGCCAGAAGTAGTGAAATGACCCCAGGAGCCCAGCGATGCCGAGATAGGCGATCCCGGCCCTTGCATCAGGATGGTTGTATTCGAACTCGGCACGGTAGTCGTCGTAACGCTTCTGTTGGAGTAACAAGCGAGCCCGCGCCTGATGTAATTGGCCGTCGTGCAACACCACAAGGCCTGGGTAACGGAACATGTAGGGCCAGATGTAGTCATGACATGTTGCGTTGCCAAGCTGGTAAACGATGAGATCGTAGGGGTTCCTAATCTGCCGCCAAGAAAAATCGTATGCGCTGATACGCCGAGTGTCATCCCCGTTCAGCTGCGACGATAGCGAGTCGACAAAGATGTCGATATCATAGGTTTCTGCCAATAAACCAATGATCTCGGCGCTGTAAGTCGCGATTCCCGAGCGTTCGGGGGGAAGCGGTGTAAACCAGGCGAGCCGTTTCATTACGTGTCGGTCGCCCAGGTTAGACGGGCGAACCCATAGTTGATTGGGTAATCAGAAAGGCTGGCGCGCCCTGCAGGATTCGAACCTGCGGCCTCCTGGTTCGTAGCCAGACGCTCTATCCAGCTGAGCTAAGGGCGCCCGTCGCACGCGGTGGTTCATCGGGCCAATTCTCGCCTGCGGGAATCCGTAATTATACCATGTGCACTGGCCCGCTCGAATCGTTCCGCTGTTCGTATCTCCCGATCCAAGCCGTGACCAAGCGGGAACATGTTGGGCAACGTAACTGGCAGCCGCCCCCCGATGGCGCTTTCCCCAGCTAGAGCCCGCACGGCGTTGCGCTCGGCCCGGTCGTAGAAATCGTAGGTCAGCAAAATGGCCGGCGTCGAGCCGAGTGCCAGCGCCGTGTATGGGCTGCCGAACAGCACCGTCACATAGGGCTGACCTCGCACCTCGGTTGTCCTCACCAGCTGCTCGAGAAGCGAGACGATCTGTGGCGCGAGTTCCATACCGCCGTCTCGTGGTGTCGTACGCACAAACACCGATGTGATGATTGCGTCGAATTGGTCCGCCGTCGATCGCACGAGATCAATCGCCTGGCGCGAGGTCTGATTGGACAGCTCCACGGCCGTGACATTGGGCCACCGGTCTCGCAACTCCGTGATGAACGTTCGACTGGGCGCCGCGATCCGCCAACCCGACGGGCGGTCAAGCACCGATAGGTAGAGGATCTCAGCATCCCGCGGCAGCTGAAGTGGAACATCCCCGCGTTCATCGGAAAGTAGGGTCATTGCCTGCTCACTTATCCGGTCGGCAACCGCTGCGTGTTCGCGTCCGCCGACCCGCGCAGAGAGCGCCTCCAGATCGACGAAACGGGTTCGGTGAAGCCCTAACCGCGCCTTCGCATCGAGCACACGGGCCACCGATTCCCGGATCCGTTCTGGCGAGAGTTCGCCGCTCGCCACTGCCGCGCGGATCCCGTTCACGGCAGTGACTACGTCTGCCGGATGCAGAACAACGTCGTTGCCAGCCGAGATTGCCCGAACCGCGGCGTCTTCCGCCGACCACCGGTCGGCGATAGCACCCATCTGCATCGAATCGGTAAAAATTAAACCGTCGAAGCCGAACTCATTGCGGAGAACACCGTCAACAATCGTTCGACTGAGCGTGGACGGTAACCCCTCCTCCGGCTCGAGGGCCGGAAGAACGATGTGCGCCGTCATGACGCCAGCCGCCCCAGCGGCGAGACCATCACGAAACGGGCGCCATTCGATGGATTGCAGGCGCTCTCGTCCGTGCGGAATGATGGGGAGGCCGACATGAGAATCGAGGTCGGTGTCGCCATGGCCAGGGAAGTGCTTGACGGTCGCCAACATTCCGGCGTCTTGCAGACCGTGAATGTACGCGCGAGCCAGCCGCCCCACGAGCTTTGGGTCCTCGCCGAAAGACCGCGTGTTGATCACCGGGTTGCGGGCATTGTTGTTGACATCGACGACTGGGGCAAAATTGACGTGCACACCGATAGCCAACGATTCGACGGCCGTGATTCGGCCGGCCTCATAGGCCAACTGTTCGTCGCTCGCCGCTCCAAACGCCATCGCCCGCGGGAACACCGTGCCACCGTGAATCCGGAACCCGACACCGGCCTCGAAATCACTCGAGACGAGCAGTGGGACCCGAGCGACCGCCTGCAGTCGGTTGATGAGCGACGCTGCCGATAGCGGCTGGCCGAGCGTGACAGTCCCGTACGTCGGGTTAAGAAGGACGTCGGGTGCCAACTCACGCCCACCGAACACTAGAAAGCCGCCGACTTGCTGGTCACGGGTTAGCGTAACAAGGGCGTCGAATTCTTCGGTATCGTTACTCGTGTACGTCGATAGAAAGGACGGTGCGATCAGCTGGCCGATCTGCTCGTCGACGCTCATGGCCTCGAGCGTGTTTGCAACCCACGCCCGAGCTTCTGCATCCAGTGGCGCCGTAACCTGCTGGCCAGAGATGAGCAACCCGACCGACATGACCATCGCAACCAAACCCGTCATAATCGCACCCGGCTGCGAACGCTTGCAATGCGCCATGGGCGCTGATCGTAATTGGAAAACCACAGGCAAGCAACGGCCCCTTGTATAATCTGATTAATGAGTCATCGGGAGCACCGCGCGCAAGCACCAGGGCACGTGTGTTGCTACGTGCTGACGGTGTCGGACACTCGCACCGAGAAAAACGACTCCGGTGGCCGCGCTATCATCGAACTACTTACCGCAGCAGGTCACGAGGTAGTTGACCGTGAGATCGTGAAGGACGAACCGGATCAGGTGCGGTCGGTCGTCACCGCTCAGCTCATGCAGAAGCAGATCCAGGCGATCATCACAACGGGCGGCACCGGCATCTCCTCTCGGGACCGATCCTACGAGGCGGTTACCGACCTGCTCGAGAAACGTCTCGACGGCTTCGGCGAGCTCTTCCGCGCCTTGAGCTTTCAGGAGATCGGCCCCGCCGCGATGTTAAGCCGGGCGTTTGCCGGCACGGCTCGGGGTAAAATTCTCATCGCCTTGCCAGGCTCGGAGCACGCGGTCCGCCTAGCACTAACGAAGCTCGTCCTGCCGGAACTTGGACACCTCGTTCGGGAAGCTTCTCGCTGATCCGTTGATTTAGACACTCTATGTCCATCACAAACATGCGTCCGTTTCGAGAGACGATCGGATTGGACGAAGCGCTGATGCTCGTCTCTGAAGCCACGATCCCTTTGGAACGTACCGAACGGGTAGCACTCGCTGAGCTTGGTGGCCGCGTCGCTGCAGTCGACGTGGTATCGGAACAGCACGTTCCGCCTTTCGATCGCGCGGCAATGGACGGTTTCGCGGTTGTAGCCCAAGACACCTTCGGTGCAGATCGACACCAACCCAACACCTTACGGTGCGTGGAAACCGTGTTCACCGGTCAGACGCCCAAACGTGGTGTCGATCGTGGCGAGTGCACCCAGATCGCAACCGGCGCTCCGATGCCTCAGGGCGCTGACGCGGTAGTCATGGTCGAAGAAACCGACCGTGGGAACGACGACCAGGTCCGCATCTTTACACCGGTGTACCCCAATCAGAATGTGGGACGCCGCGGCGCTGACATCGTGCCAGGACAGACACTCGTGCGGTGCGGTGACTTACTCGGCGCCGGCCGTATCGGGGCACTCGCGGCCGTCGGGACCGCCGACATCGAGGTGTACGCAAAACCATCGGTCGCGTTGTTATCGACAGGTGACGAAATTGTCGGCCCTGGCCAGGCGCTCGCACCTGGACAAATTTATGACGTCAACCGCTTCACACTGGAGACCGTCGTGCGAAGCCACGGTGGGCTAGCCGTCGGCTATGCCAGCGCGGCGGACACACTCGACGCTCTGACAGCAGCTGTCGAAGCGTGTGCTACGCACGATCTGCTAGTTTTTTCCGGCGGCAGTTCGGTCGGTGAACGTGATTTAATCCTCGACGTCCTGCAACAGCAAGGTGAGGTGCTGTTCCACGGAATCGCCGTCAAGCCTGGTAAGCCGACCGTCTTCGGGCGGGTCGCCGGCACACCGGTACTCGGAATGCCCGGCTATCCAACGTCGTGCCTGTCGAACGCCTATATGTTGCTCATCCCGATGCTGCGCCGGCTGGCTCATCTGCCACCGTATCGACCGCAAACGGTGACCGTCCCGCTCGCCGAGCGAGTCGTGTCGACGACCGGGCGCCACCAGTTCTACACTGTCCGGCTTGATGACGGGCGGGCCGTCCCCGCCTTCAAGGCATCCGGCGACATCACGAGCATGTCACTCGCCGACGGCTACATCGAGATCCCAGCTCAAACTGACATCGTAGAAAAAGGCGAAAAGGTCGTCGTGAAGCTCTTTTGAGGTCTTCGGTGAAGCTGAGCCGCCCCGGAAAGGGGCTCGCCTGACCTCTACCGGCCTACCTGTTTGGCGTATTCCGCCTCGAGCACGTCCGCGGTGTGCAGGTCAAAGGCTTCAGCCGTACGCTTGAAGCGTCCTCGGAACTCGGTATGGCACCGGTAACAGACAGTCACGTCTCCGAGCCGGTGATAAACCGCGAGATCGATGAAGACCGCCACAGCGAGTACGCCGTAAGCAACAAGATCCATCCCGTACCCGTAGAACACCGCGCTGATGGTGGCACCCACAACAACGACCGCAAGCCCGACCTTCGGGTCAAAGTCCTTGCGAATATAGAAGTCCTGACCAGCGCAGACGGGACAGGTGTCCACCGATGCGTCCTCAGCGACCGCGGGAGTTATCGTCAGGACGATCAGGCGCTGGCAGTTTCCGCAGGAAATTTCAGCGGGGGCTTTGGCCGCCCGGACGGGCAATGCCGCGGCGCAGCCTGCACATTTGACGGTGATTTCCATTCGAGGCAGCGTCAGACTGGGATTGAGGTAGAGAGATGCAGATACTTGGCCAGGAGTTCGCCCACGATCACGGTGAAGACATCCACGTAGAGAATACCTGTGGCCGACTGCGTCGAGCGTATCTTCGCAGTTTCCCACGTGAGGTACGACAGCACACTCGGCCCGAGTAGACCGAACAGTATGCGCTGCCAGAAGAACACCCCGGCACTCGACAGCACGTAGTGCTGAAAGTTCGGACCGACGCCTGGCTCCCAGCCCGCAATCGCAATCCAGACAACCGCAATAGTCACCACGATCCGTACGATGATGGAACCGATGTGAAATTTCACGATCGATTGCAAGAGCGACACATCCATCGACGGTAGTACTAAATACCAGTGTCCGAGAATCATCGCTGTGAACGACCCACCTAGAAGCGCCGCTGATGAAAGGAAGCTGGCGATAGCAAGCGTGGTAGAAGCTACGGCCAGCGACGAACCAACCGCGGCGCCCTGCGCGATGAGCGTCACGGCACCGGCGATCAAACCGACCCACAGCAACACTGGCCGAAGGGCGGCCAGCACGCGGCCGATGGTCGCCCAGTAGATGAGCAACGTGCCGGTCACTACGGCTAGCGCCAAGAGCACAGTGCTCGACGCAACGCCACCCAGCACCGTCACCTCCGGACGAAACACCCACCCAATGATGAGCAGCACGGCCGCACATCCGGCATTGAAGCGGAAGAACTTCACGCCGGCGGTGCGCGACACTAACGGCAGAGTCCACGCGATGCCGATGCCGAAATGCGTTAGAAACAGGAAGAGGATGGCGGACAGCGACATAGGTGCGGCGCTCGGCCTGCCGCGACCGGTCGCGGTGTACCGAAGGGAGCCGGTAGCGGCCGGCTCCCGTGAAGCTGGACGGGGCTAGCCGAGCCGGTTGTTCACTTCCGTCCAGTTGACGACGTTCCACCACGCGCTGATGTAGTCTGGTCGCCGGTTTTGGTACTTTAGATAGTAGGCGTGCTCCCACACGTCAAGGCCGAGAATTGCACGCTTGCCGTCCATTAGGGGATTGTCTTGGTTCGGTGTGCTCACAACCGATAGGGCGTCACCGTCGACGACGATCCACGCCCAGCCGCTCCCAAACCGACCCATCGCCGCCTTGGCGAACTGCTCCTTCAGGCTGTCGAAGCTACCGAATGAAGCCGCGATCAAGTCGGCAACCTTCTCCGTCGGTGCACCTCCTCCGTTAGGCCCCATAACCTGCCAGAACATCGTATGGTTCCAGTGACCGCCACCGTTGTTGCGAATCGCCGTGCGAACGTCCTCTGGTACAGTGGCAAGGTTGCCCAAAAGATCGTCAAGACTCTTCGATTGCAGCTCCGAATGTTTCTCGAGCGCAGCATTGAGGTTCTTGACATAAGCGGCATGATGCTTGTCATGGTGAATCTGCATCGTCTGCTCGTCCACGTGGGGCTCCAACGCGTTGTACGCGTACGGCAGCGGCGGCAATTCATGAGCCATTGGACATTCTCCTTCGTACGATCCAGCGATCCGACCACGCACCCGCACGACCGAAGCAGATCGAGAATCCGCAAGTCTACTGGATCGAGAGCATCCGGTCGAGAGCAACCCGTGTCCACCGCTTCTGGTCGTCTGGTACCACGACCTGGTTGTGGACCTCGCCGTCGAGCAGGGATTCGAGTATCCAGCAGAGATGGTTCGGCGACACACGGAACATCGTCGAACACAGGCATCCGAGTCCATCAAGCGTCAACACCAATCGATCGGGTGCCACCTGCGCCGCGAGCCGATTCACCAAGTGGATTTCGGTTCCCACCGCCCAGACCGAACCTACGGCGCTCTCCCGAATCTGCCGAATGATCGCTTCGGTCGAGCCACTTGCATCAGCCGCCTGCACCACGTCCCACGTGCACTCCGGATGAACGATCACGCGCACCTCGGGTTCGGTCCGACGTAGCTGCTCGATCTGTGTCACCGAAAATCTGGTGTGGACGGAGCAATGGCCCTTCCACAGGATCAGTTTCGCACCCATCACTTCGTCGAGCCGCAATCCGCCCATCGGCTGGTGCGGATCCCAAACAACCATCGCGTCCAGCGGAACACCCATCCCATACGCGGTGTTCCGACCCAAGTGCTGGTCGGGAAGAAAGAGAATGCGCTCGCCGCGTGCCCAAGCCCAGCGCAGTGTCGCGGCGGCATTGCTCGAAGTGCAGACGACACCACCTTCACGACCGCAAAAGGCCTTGATGCCCGCAGCTGAATTCATATACGTCACGGGCACCACGTCGGTAACGCCAAGCTCCTCAAGCTCGCGCCAACAGGTCTCGAGCTCGTCAGGTGCTGCCATGTCGGCCATCGAACAACCAGCGGCGAGGTCTGGCAGAATCACCTTTTGATGAGGAGCGCTGAGCACATCCGCGCTCTCGGCCATGAAGTGCACGCCGCAGAAAACAATAAACTCAGCGGTGGAACGTTCTGCCGCGGCCTTAGCCAGCTTAAAAGAGTCACCGCTACAGTCGGCGAATTTGAAGACCTCGTCACGTTGATAATGATGCCCGAGAATCACCAACCGTTCCCCAAGAGCCGCTTGGGCCGCCGAAATGCGACCGTCCAACTCGTCAGCGGATACACCCAAATAACACTCCGGGAGCGGTTGGGACTCACCGACCCGGTGCCGTTCGTCCTTGCTCAGGACTGCCAGTTCCATGGATGCACCCCTACCGTCTTATCACGCCGACCCTTGTATAGATTGTGAAATTTTTCTCAATCTCAGGGCGAGAAAACGGCCAGACTCCCCGCCCAATACGACCGTCGGATGGAGCCTAGCTCTGTACCGGATACTAGCACACCGGACGCGACGCGCACGCCGCAGCATCAAACTGGGACAGACAGGACATTGTAGAGCGTGTCACGCTCGATCGGCCGCCGGCCAGCAGCGCGGATGAGGCGGCCAATTTCGTTCGTCGTCATCCCTTCAGGAGTGCGCGCGCCAGCCATATGGTAGATGCGCTCCTCGTGCACGGTGCCATCAAGGTCGTCGGCCCCGAACCAGAGGGCCGCCTGTGCCACATCAACACCGGTGGCGATCCAAAACGCCTTGATGTGCGGGATATTGTCGAGCAGCAACCGCGCGACAGCGTGCACGCGTAGCGTGTCGGCGGCCGTCGGCGCCGGCAGTTTACGCATCTGGTTATTGTCGGGATGGAACGCCAGTGGGATGAACGCTTGAAACCCTCCCGTATCGTCTTGCAAATCACGAGCGCGTAGCATGTGGTCCAAGCGCTCGGCTGGGGTCTCGATATGCCCGTACAGCATGGTGACGTTCGACCGCATCCCCAGCCTGTGCACCGTCCGATGAATCGCCAGGTAGCGCTCGGTCCCGCATTTATCGTGGCTGATCTTTCGCCGCACCCGTTCGGCAAAAATTTCGGCTCCGCCGCCGGGTAAGGAGTCGAGCCCGGCGTCCCTCAGCTCAAGCAAGACCTGCTTATCTGACATGCCATAGAGATCGGCAAAAAACGCAATCTCCACCGCAGTAAAACATTTAAGATGCACGTCGGGACGGATGCGCTTGAAGCCCTGCAGCAACTCCAGATAGTAACTGAACGGCAGATCGGGGTGTAGCCCGTTGACAACGTGGATCTCCGTGACCGACTGATCTTGTCGCTGACGGAGCTTGTCCCATACCTGCTCTAAAGACATCGTGTACGCACCCGGATCACCAGGCTTCAGTCGAGCGAAGGCACAGAACAAACAGCTCGCCACACAAACGTTCGTGGCTTCAATCCGAATATTGTGATTGAAGAACGTATCCCCCGCATGCCGGCGTTCCCGCTCGCGATTGGCCAACCAGCCCACGGCCAGCAAATCCGGCGCTTCAAACAAACGGATGCCGTCGTCGAAGCTCAGCCGCTCGCCGGCGTCTAACCGATCGGCAACATCCAAGAGGCGGCACGCCTTAAGTCGAGCTCGCATAAATCAAACAGAAAGCATGTTGAAAACACGCCGGGGCAACAATATTAATCGGGTTGCGACCTCAGCTCGCCAACGGATTGTAATTTTGCCATGCTATACTCGGCCGCACAACCGACGCTTCCCGGTGGCCATGCGAAGTGGGTGGGAGTCCCACACGGTGCCGCCACTGTAAGCGGGGAGCGAAGTGGCTTCCGCGCTCCGAATTTTGGAGCCGCCACTGTGCTTGTCACGAGCATGGGAAGGTGTCGTCACTTCGTGTTGATCCGCAAGTCAGGATACCTGGCCTCCGGGCTCGTCCTCTTCTGCACGCTCCGGCTCATCGCCGCGGGCGGGTTCGGCGCGCGATCACGCCGAAGGGAGTTCGATGTCCTATCCGTCTCATCTCTTGCGTTCTACGCTTGTCCTACTTGCTGCTCTATTCTTGCCAGGAGCGGCCCTCGGCGCTGAACTCTCTGGCACTGTCGTCGATCCGATCGGTTGGCCGGTTCCGCACGCCAGCGTGTTGCTATCGCGAGCGGGAGCGGTAACGGCCACCACCAAGACCGACGCTGTAGGTCATTTCGATTTTACCAAACTCGAAACCGGGCAGTACGAGCTGCGCGTGGCGGTGCCAGGCTTTCGCAGTGCCGTCGCTCGTGTCGAGGTTGAAACCGACGAAGCGCGACACGTGACCATTTTGTTGCACGTCAGCGCCATCGCCGAATCGGTGGTCGTATCCGCGGCGCATGTTGACCGTCCGCTGTCGCGCACGCCAGACAGCGTAACTGTGATCGACGCAGACGACTTACGAGTCCGGCAGATCGAGACGGTCTCCGATGTCCTACGTTTGGTCCCCGGGCTCACGGTCACGCAAGGCGGGGGCCGGGGTAGCGTCGCGTCGTTGTTTCCCCGCGGCGGAGAGTCCAACTTTACACTGGTGATGATCGACGGCGTGCGCGTCAACACCTTTGGCGGCGGCTTCGACTTCGCTCATCTGCCGGTCGCCAACATCGAGCGGATCGAGGTTGTCCGTGGGGCGCAGAGCGCCTTATACGGATCCGACGCCATCGGCACCGTCGTGCAAATCATCACGTACCGCAGCGGACCTCCTCGCACGTCTGGACTCGTAGAAGGAGGTGGCTTTGGCACGACCCGTGCTGCCGGGTCTGTTACGGGATCGCAAGGCCCGTGGAGCTGGAGTGCCGCTGGCGAGCGGCTCGCTACGGACGGGTTCACCGGCGTGGCACCCTCCATCGGTGAACGCGTGACGAACGACGATTACCAACGAAACGATGCCTCGTTTTCCTTCGGATGGGACGGTGGGCGCAATATCCTGATCAGGGGCTTTGGCCGCCTGAGCTCATTCGAACGGGGGTTCCCCGGACCGTTCGGGAGCGACCCGCTCGGCAACGTGGCGGCGATCGACACGGTATCGCGCGGGAAGAACGACGTTCGGCTGTTTTCGTTCAACGCCGCGTTCCCATGGAACGCTCGCATCACACAGCATCTCCAGGTCTCTTTGAGCGACCTCGATGGCACCTTCACGAGTCCCTTCGGAACTTCTGAATCCGAGTCGCGGCGCGTGACGGTACGTGGCCAGGCTGACGTCGTTATCTGGTCCAACCTGGGCCTCTCCATTGGCAGTGAGTTGCACCGCGAGGGGGCAGAGAGTACTTTCATCACTGGTCCGGATGCCGGCCGTGTGCCAGTCGAGCGTCGGGTGGCGGGCGCATTCGGCGAAATGCGCTACGAAGCGGGTGACCGACTCTACGTGACAGCAGGAGTAAGAGTCGAGCAAATCCGCCGCGACGCCTTACTGCCTGACCCGAACGCGTTCGCACCCAGGCCGACCTTCGCCGCCGAGTCCTTCGTATCGGCGAACCCCAAGCTCTCAGTCGCATACTTTCTCAAACCCGATACACAGCGGGAGCGGCACTGGACTCGGCTGCATGGCAGCGTGGGCACCGGGATCCGACCGCCAGACGCGTTCGAGATTGCCTTCACCGACAATCCGTCGCTGAAACCCGAGCGTAACCGCAGCGTGGACGTCGGCATCGAACAGACCTTCGGCGGCGGCGCCCTCGTCATCGACGCGACGGGATTCTTTAATCGCTACGACGACCTAATCGTCGCGGTCGGCCAATCGCTTCGAGACGCGAGCCAGTTCAGAACGGACAACATCTCGAATGCCCGTGCACGCGGTCTCGAACTCGCGGCCTCTGCACGCACACCGTGGGGCCTGGAGGCCGCAGTGACCTATACTTGGCTCGACACCGAAATCCTCGCAGTCGACCGGCTCTCGGACGAAGCACCAACTCCCTTCCAGGTCGGAGAGGCATTGCTGCGGCGACCGCGCCATCAAGGCGCGCTCGATCTCGTCTACCAGCAGGGGTCCGTAACAGCTTTCGGCCAGTTTATTACCAGAGGGCAGAGCCTTGATGTCGAGCCGTCGTTTGGCGCTTTCGGCGGCCTGTTCACGAACTCTGGCTACGGCGTCGTCAACCTCGGTGGCACGTTTACCGTAAGGAAAGGGCTCGACCTCTTTGCACGCATCACGAACCTGCTCGACCGACCGTACGAGGAGGCGTTTGGATTCCCTGCGCTCGGGCGCAGTGCGCTCATTGGAATGCGAGTTGCTACAGGCCGCTAACGTCTCGTTCGCCTACAAACGGCATCTCGTCTTGCGCGAGGTCTCGTTCGACCTCGCACCGGGGGGGGTGCTGGGGATCCTAGGACCGAACGGATCCGGTAAAACGACGCTCCTGCGCCTGCTCGGCGGCTTGCTGCGTCCAACGGCGGGACGAATCGCGCTCGATGGTTGTGATCTCGGCAATATTGCTAAAGCCACTCTGGCACAACGGATGGCGATGGTGCCGCAGGAAACTCACCTGGCGTTTGACTACTCGGTTCTCGAGATTGCCTTAATGGGACGCTACCCCCATCTCCGGTCGTTCGAGGTCGAAGGGCCTGAAGACATCGAGTTGGCCCGTGCCGCACTCGCCGAGACCGACACCGCTATGCTCGAGCAGCGCGCATTTATGACGCTAAGCGGAGGCGAAAAACAGCGGGTCGTCATCGCCAGTGCCCTGGCACAGTTCGGGCGACGCGTGGCCGATAGCGGCCACCGCCCAGTCGAGGTGCTCCTTCTCGACGAGCCGACCGCATCGCTCGATCTCGGCTACCAGTTGGACGTGGCATCGACGTTGCGCCGCTTGAACAGGGACCGGTCCACATCGATGGTGATCTCAACCCACGACCTCAACTTCGCCGCCAGCGTGTGTGACCGCGTCGTTCTACTTCGCCAGGGTCGTGTGCTCGCTGCCGGACCGATCCGCGATGTACTCCGCCCCGATACCGTTAGGGCCCTCTACGACGTGGAAGCTACCGTGGAGCAGCACGCAATGACTGGACACATGACTGTCGTTCCATGGGCCAGGCGTGCCACCACCGCGCCCAACACACACGAGGAGCGATAACCTGGCCAGCAAGTTGCAGGAAAGAGGCGGGGGACGCCGCGTGGTGATGCGTGCGTCACGACGGCTTCTAGCATCCACCGACGAGGAGGCCGTGGTGGCGCCAGGAAACCGAAGGTGGAGTCTCCGTCGACGGCTGACGGTCGCGCTCAGCGGATTCGGTGGATTGGCAATCATCACGCTCACCGTCGCCCCACTCCTCGGTCCGACGCCGATTGGGTTGGGACGAGTCTTCGATACTTCGATTCCTTTCGCGGACAACGTCGACGCCCAGATTTTCTTCATCGCGAGGCTGCCCAGAGCGTTGGCGGGTGCCCTAGTCGGCGCGTCGTTGGCCGTCGCGGGTGTCGTGTTTCAGGCCTTACTCCGGAACCCACTCGCAACGCCATTCACGTTGGGCGTATCGGCCGGCGCATCGCTCGGTGCGATGCTCGTGATCACCCTCGGGGTGCCCGTGGCTGTGAGCGGAATTCCGGCAGTGCCAATCGCGAGCCTGCTCGGTTCACTCGGTGCTGCTGGCGTTGTCTATAGCATGGCGACCCTCCGGCATCGCGGATTGTCGACAACGGTGCTTCTGCTCGCGGGCGTAACGCTTAATTCGTTCTTCTCAGCGATCATCATGTTCGTGCAATATTCGGCTGACTTCACACAGACTTTCCAGACGGTGCGTTGGCTGATGGGCAATCTTGATGTGAGCGGATTCCAACCGATCGTCGCCGCCCTGCCTCTGACAGGCGCTGCCTTTGCAATGTTCGCAACGCTTCCCCGCGCGCTCAACCTCCTGACTCTAGGCAGCGACAGTGCCGCCGCCAGGGGCGTGGATGTGCTGCGCACTCAGCGCGTGGCATTTTTAAGCGCCTCGCTCGCAACCGGCGCGGCCGTCTCACTGAGCGGTCCAATCGGATTCATCGGTATCGTGATTCCTCATCTCGTTAGGCTGATCGTCGGTGCCGACCATCGGGTCGTTATGCCGGCCTCGGCGTGCCTCGGCGCAGCGTTTCTGGTTGGGTGCGACGTCGTCGCACGGACCATCATGGCGCCATTCGAACTCCCGGTCGGCGTTATCACCGCGCTGACTGGGGGACCGTTCTTCCTCTGGCTTTTGGTGCGACGGCAATGACGCAACGCTTCGCCTGGTTCATCCTTGTCGCGTGGCTTTCGCTCGTTGACGTCCTGCACACGCAGACACCGCAGCGGATTGTGTCGGTCATCCCAGCAGTGACTGAAATCCTGTTCGCCATCGGCGCCGGCCCACAGGTCGTGGGCGTCGGGAGTCACGATCAGTTCCCTCCTGAGATCACCGATCTGCCGCGCATCGGCGGACTGATCGACCCAGACGTCGAAGCCATCATCGCGTTGCGCCCTGACCTGGTCGTCCCGTATGCGACGCAGGGCGATTTGGTCACGCAACTCGAGCGTGCGGGGATTCCGCTGTTCGCGTACACGCATGGAACGCTGCGTGATGTCCTCACGACAATCCGGCAGTTGGGCAAGCGTACTGGCCATGCGACAGAAGCGGCGGCGGTGGCGCGCGGAATCGAAGACGACCTAGCGGCAATCGCGGGAGCAGTGTCGGGACGTCGCCGGCCGCCCACACTGCTAGTGATCGCACGGGAACCGTATTCACTCCGTAACCTTGTCGCCAGTGGCGGTTCGGGGTTCCAACATGACATGCTCGCATTGGCCGGGGGCCACAACGTGCTCAATGGCGCCACGAGCCGTGCAGTGCAGGTTACGACCGAAATACTCCTGCAGACCGCACCGGAGGTCGTGCTCGAAGTACGAGCAGAAGAGACACTCTCGGCCAGCGAGATCAAGAAGGAGATCGCAACTTGGCAATTTCTCCCTTCCCTCCCGGCCGTCCGAAACTCGCGCGTCATCTTCCTGACCGGGAGCGATCTCGTGATCCCCGGGCCGCGTATCGCCCAAGCCATCGCCCGATTCGCTCTCGCCCTACACCCTGACGCACCGTTGCCGACTCAATGACATCCAAGGTGCTCGTTTCGTGGAATTTCGTAAAGACAACGCATGGCTGCTCTACATCCTCCGCCCGGAAGGCCAACAACGGTCGGCAGGCTGCCAACAATGACCAACAAGGCCGCTGGTTATGTCTCTAGGCGCAGCGATCGAGCTGAGTTATTGCGTTCGCTTGCAATGTGTCGATGTTTTGGAGGGCGATTGACGTCGAGGACAGATACGTCGTCGAACAGGACGGGTCCGCGTCGCAAACCTCTTGGCAGGCGGCCTGGACCCACTCGGCGACGTGCCCGTCAACTGACAAATTCGATCTGAATCCGCTTCGGAATGAGTTGCTGCTTGAACGCGTCGTCGAAGAGTCGGGCCACCGCCGCCCGGCCACGGTCACCATAGTCGAGCGTTAACTCATTCACGTACATTCCAACGAATCGATCGGTGCGCACAGGGTCCAACCCACGACCGAACTGCTCAGCATATTCGAGCGCTTCCGACCGATGCGACAGGGCGTAGGCGATGCTATCGTGCAACATCCTCGAAACACGCCGCATCCCCTCCTCGCCGAGGTCTCGGCGAATGACGTTGCACCCCAGGGGCAAAGGCAACCCTCCCGTCCGATCCGCCCACCACTCCCCCAAATCAACCAGCTTCCGCAAGCCATCGTCGGCGTAAGTGAGTTGCCCCTCGTGAATTAACAAGCCGGCTTCTACGTCGCCAGCCACCACGGCGGGTTGGATTTCATCGAATGGCACGACCGTATGCTGAAAATCTGGTTCGAAGAGTTGGAGTGCCAAATATGAAGTCGTCAACGTTCCGGGGATAGCGATCCGGGCCCCCTTGACCACTTTGGGGCCGTCAGCTCGGGCCACGACGATCGGTCCGTAGCGGTCGCCCATACTAGCGCCATGCGGCAGTAGAGCGTAGCGGTCGGCCAGCTGCGTGTAGGCGTGAAATGAGACAGCGGTGACCTCATAGCGGCCCTCGAAGGCAGCGCGGTTCAGGGTTTCGATGTCGGCCAGCACCTGTTCAACAACCAACCCATCGGTGGCGATGGCACCGCAAGCCAAGCCATAAAACATGAAGGCGTCGTCGGAATCCGGACTATGCGCTACAGTAATTCTCATTGCGTGCAAGGTGAGCCGGCTAGGCGACTAGAGGTCGTCGTCTTCCGGCTCGGGATAGGGATCTGCAACACGCCTGACGACGATCGTTAGCCCGAACAGAACGAGCACGGCAGAGCCCATGAGGCCACCGTATACTCCGAAACCCGTCATTGCGACTAGCGGTTCGCTAATCGACTGGCCCGCAACTATTTGAGTGGCCTGCGCGACCGCCCACGCTTCTTCAGTGGCCGCACGTTCGAGGAACCGGTACCCGATGAACAGAATACCAAACGCGGTCAGTCCAATAATCAATAGCGGATGACGTGAGTTCTTGCGCGTGATCAAACTAAGCGTGGCCAACACCGTCGCTAGCACGCCCAAGCCGAATATCCAGAAACCGGCGATGCCAGGTAGCCCTCCCAGCGCAGAATCGCCGATAAGCACCCATGGGAAGAACGCACTCACCGCCAGTCCGACACCCGCCACGATAGCAACGTAATAACCACGCATGACGTCGTCCCTCGCTGCGCGCACCGCGTCCAGCACGGTCATCAGTAAAAGTGTAACACAGCGATCCTGCGTGAAAATGAAGGCTAGCAACCAACAGGGTGAGCATCAAAGCGCTCACATCAACATCAACGCTTGAGCGCCGACGACGGGTGCATGACCCGCACGTTACCTCGACTCTTGGTGT
This sequence comes from Acidobacteria bacterium UBA823, assembly GCA_002296225.1. Lineage (GTDB taxonomy): Bacteria > Acidobacteriota > Vicinamibacteria > Vicinamibacterales > UBA823 > UBA823. The sequence goes on from DBHR01000021.1 coordinate 20,095, forward strand.
GCGGACCAATCTTACGGGACGGCGTGCGTGAAACGTCGGCTGGCAACCCTTCGAGCCCTTCGAGGATATCCGATGCCCAGCCGAATACATTACGTCCAGCCACAACCCGACGCAGCGCCCGCATACGCCGGTGCCGCTCGTGTTGCGGCATCTCAAGCGCCCAATCCAACGCGCTCGCAAATCCGTCCGCGTCGTAGGGGTTAATGATCACCGCGTCGGTGAGCTCCTGCGATGCACCGGCGAGTTCGCTTAAAATCAGTACGCCATCGAGATCCTCACGGGCCGCAACGAACTCCTTGGCAACGAGATTCATACCATCGTGCAACGAACTCACGATGCAGAACGTCGCCATCCGGTATAACGCCACCAGCCGTTGGATTTTCAGCGCGGACTTACGATATCGGACCGGCCCCAACCCACCCCTTGGAAATCTCGCGTTGATTTCAATAACCTTTCTATCGATCTCGGCTTCAACCTCTGCGTAGCTCTTGAGTTTCGAACGCGACGGCACGCCGATTTGTACGAAAGTCAACTTCTCGCGCAGATCGGGTCGACGGGTCAGCAACAAACTCAAAGCTTCCAGCCGTTCCGGAATCCCCTTCGTGTAGTCGAGACGGTCCACGCCAATTCCAACCAACGGGGTGTCGATATGCAACTCTCGCCGGAGTCTCGCGATTTCATGATCAATCACCGGCCTGGTCGTTATGTCCTGGATACGGTCGTAGTCGACACCGATCGGCACCGACAGGACATCGATCGTACGATCTTGGTATCGGATGGCCGACCGACTGAGTTTCGTCGCACCCAACTCATCACGCGCAGCCGCCATGAAGTTACGCCGGTCGCGTTCGAGTTGAAACGCAATCAGATCGTTCGCGAGGAGTCCCGCCATGATTTCGCATCGCCACGGGCACATGCGAAGACGATCTGGGTGAGGCCACGGAATGTGCCAAAAAAGCGCGGATTTAACGCCCGGCCGGCGCTCTCGAAGCCCCGTCCCGACGAGAGCGAGATGATAATCCTGAATGAACACCGGCGCGGAGTCGTTCGGTAACTCCTCATTGATGACGTCGGCAAACCGACTATTAACCGACTGGTACGACGCCCAGTCGACCGCGCGAAACATAGGACGGACGTGCGCTTCGTGGCACAGCGGCCAGAGTCCCTCATTGGCAAACCCAGTGTAGTAATGCGCCTCCTCTTCTGCGGAAAGCCAGACCCGGCGTAATGGGTAAGTCGGATTATCGGGCGGCACCATGACGCGATTGCCAGCATCGACGACCGCGCGATCGGCGCTTCCGTTACCGTGCGCGATCCACACACCTCCCCGCTCGCGCATAAGCGCGTCGAGTGCCACAGCGACGCCGCCTGTCGTCGGTGCCCACGAGATCGCCCCGTCGTCTGCGTAGGAGTGAAGATACGGCTCGCGATTCGACACAACCATGATCGGACGTTGCAACGAATCTTCCGCTCGGTCGTTGACCAATGGCTGCGTAGACATCACTCTCCGCTAACTAAATCTTGTCACAAACACCGATAGCGCACACTCCAATCATCGTGCCGTCTATCCGGAAGTCGAGCGTAGCTAACGAACGGAAACAGAGGCAATGGAATGAGTTACACGCTGAACGACGAACCGCACCCGCAGGAGGTCGAGGCGTTGGGATTCTTGAACACGAGCGACTGTCCGAGCATGTTCTCGTCACAATCGAGCACTGTCCCCTTCAGAAACGGATAACTCTTCGGGTCGATAAAGATCTTTAGACCATCGGCACTTTCAAACACTTGATCGTCGTCGCGCCTCTCGGCTTCCCAATCGTAAACGTAACTCAATCCAGAGCAGCCTCCTGCCTTGACTCTAATGCGCAGTCCGCCTTCGACGACGCCTTGGTTGGCCATCAGGGTCCGAATACGTTTGGCCGCAGCTTTGGTCACTTGAATCATCGCTCGTCCTCCGTCGTCAGATGGGCCTTTGCATCTCGCTTTGTTTCGTAGTCCGCGATCGCCGCCCGGATCGCATCGTACGCCAACTGGGCACAATACTGCTTCGTAGCCGGCAAGCTCAGTTTCTCACCAATTTCGTCCGCCGTGATCGTTAAGGCCGACACCAGTGTCCGACCCATCACCTGATCAGCGACGAAACTCGCGCTCGCAATCGCGAAGCTGCACCCGTACGCCTTGAACCGAGCTTCCTGGATCACGCCGGTTGCCTCCTCAACCCTAACCTGTAGCCGCGCCACGTCACCGTGCCCCGGGGACTCGACGCGCCCGGTCCCGACATCAGCGGCATCTGCCGGTATCGAACCGACGTGCCGGGGGTGCCGAAAATAATCGTTGACCTGACTCGACTGCACCATTGAACCGACCTCAGCGCCCCCCCAGCTGCTTCTCTACCACGGGATCACGGCCAACTTCGGACAACTCGTCAGAGAGCGGCGACAGATCACGCAGCCGGGTCACCACCCGCACCACCTTATCGATAACGTAGTCCACCTCGGCCTCGGTCGTCTCACGGTCCAACCCGAACCGCACGGAGGCTCTCGCCCGCTGCTTGCTGGCGCCAAGCGCTTGCACCACGTAGGACGGCTCGTCGGTCGCCGACGCACAGGCGGAACCGGACGAAACCGCGACGTCGTCGAGCGCGGTCAGTAAGGCTTGCCCATCAATATGTGCGAAGCTCACGTTCAGGTTGTGCGGTACCCGATGTTTAAACGAACCGTTGAGATGCACACCAGTAAGCCGGGTTTGAAACCCCGCCCAGAGCCGATCACGCAAGCTCGCAATGCGCGACAATGCACCGTTCGTCTCCGCCGACGCCAGCGCCGCCGCCTTCCCAAACCCGACGATGCCAGGCACATTCAGCGTGCCGGACCGTAGGCCGTGCTCGTGACCTCCACCGTCAATGATCGATGTTAGCCGCGCCTGCGCCTGACGGCGGACGTACAGCGCGCCAACCCCCTTGGGCCCATGCATCTTGTGCGCAGAAATCGAAGCTAAATCGACTCTAAGCCGATCGACGTCGACGGGTACCCGGCCTACTGCCTGCGCAGCATCAGTGTGAAACATGACACCACGCGCCGCCGCCACTTCGGCAATCGCCGCAATCGGCTGGCACACGCCGATCTCGTTGTTCGCCACCATGACGCTTACAAGCACGGTACGCGGCGTGATCGCCCGCGCGAGCTCGTCGAGATCGATCAGGCCGTCTGGACCGACGGGAAGGCGCGTCACATCACAGCCATTGGACTCGAGCTGCCGACATGGGTCCAGGACAGCGCGATGCTCAGTGATCACCGTCACCACGTGGCAGGGTCGAAGGTCACTCGCAGCAACAATGCCCTTGATCGCAAGATTATTCGATTCGGTCGCACCGCTCGTGAACACAATCTCGGCCGACCTCGCTCCGATGAGGGCGGCAACCTCGCAACGGGCGGCATCAACGGCAGCGGCCGCTTTTCGCCCAAACGCATGGGTACGGCTGGCCGGATTGCCAAAGTGCTCACTAAGATACGGCAGCATGGCGTCGAGCACGCGCGGGTCGAGCCGCGTCGTCGCATGACTGTCCATGTAGATCGGCAGCGTTACCATGATGTCATCGGCACAACCGCTCCGTGGGAGCCGGCGCGCGAAACTGCGAAACTATTGATCAGCGGTGGACGCGAGCGTGGCAGCAGTGGGTCGTTTCGCTACGGCCGCTGGGAAGATCGCGTCTGAAATCGTGTCAGTCGCCATCTCGAAAATCGTGCAGGCCGAGAGCGCCGAGACGATGCGATCCTTGATCCGCCAGAGCGGATCCCGCACGCTGCATTTTGAGTACTGATCGCAGTCAGCCACCTCGTCCGAGCAGGCAGTGACCATCACTGGTCCGTCGATCGCCTGAATCACGTCGGCCACCGAAATCACCGTCGAGGGCAACGCCAGGCGATAACCGCCACGCTTCCCCTGATGCGACACAAGCAGACCTTGACGTGCCAACCGCTGGAGTACCTTGGCGAGAAGCTCGGCAGGAATGTCGTAATGCTCGGCGATCTCACGGGTACTGCACGACGAAGCCTTTGGCAACAGCGCCAGATGTTTCATCGCGATGAGCCCGTAGTCAGCCTTTTTCGACAGTCTCAGCATTGTTTTGACCGAATCAAGTCCTCAGAAATAGGACCGCCCGAGTCCTATTTTATGCTCGACCAGTGGCTCAAACAAGATCGCGGCCGAATCTTCTCGAAAATTCAGGTCGGTAACAGGTCCTCAATACTTGGGCAGAGACGGGTCTACCCGGTCGATCCAAGCCAAAATTCCACCCTTCAGATTGACCGTGTCGCTGAAGCCGGCCTCCCGGAGGAGCTTTACGGCCTTCGCGCTGCGAACTCCCGACTTGCAATGCACCACGATGTTCCGGCGCCCTTCGAGCTCGGCCAGACGACCGGGTAGCTCGCCAAGCGGAATTAGTGTGGAGCCGGGAATGGCGCAGATCTGGTACTCCTGCGGTTCACGTACGTCTAACAGAAGAAGGTCGTCTTCGCTGTCAAGACGCGTCTTCAATCCCTCGACTGAAGTCTCCTCGAGCGGCGCCCCCGTCTGGGGGACAGCTGTCACGCCACAGAATTGCTCATAGTCAATCAACTCACGCACCGTCGGTCGATCGCCACACACCGGGCAATCTGGGTCTCGGCGCAACTTGAGTTCGCGGAATCGCATGCGTAACGCATCGAAGATGAGGAATCGTCCAACGAGCGGCTCCCCGATGCCGATCAGGATCTTGATCGCCTCGGTGGCCTGAATCGTACCGATGATTCCAGGTAGCACGCCGAGCACTCCACCCTCAGCGCAACTCGGCACGAGCCCTGGCGGCGGCGGCTCGGGGTAGAGACACCGGTAGCAGGGGCCATCCTGCATGGCAAAAACCGAAGCCTGCCCCTCAAACCGAAAAATGCTGCCGTAGGCGTTCGGTTTGCCGAGTAACACGCACGCGTCGTTCACTAAGTAGCGCGTGGGAAAATTGTCAGTGCCATCCACAATGACGTCGTATGACTCGAATAGCCGAAGGGCGTTCTGCGACGACAGCGCCGTCTCGTACGTCTCCACATGAACGCCAGGGTTGATAGCGTGCAGGCGATCCTTCGCCGACTGCAGCTTCGGACGGCCGACGTCGGGGGTGCCGTGAAGGATTTGACGCTGCAGATTACTGTAATCAACGACGTCGAAGTCGACGATGCCGAGTTGGCCGACACCAGCAGCCGCGAGGTACATCGTGGCTGGCGATCCCAAGCCGCCCGCACCGATGCACAACACCCGCGCAGCCTTGAGCTTTCGCTGCCCGTCCATCCCAACCTCAGGCATAATCAGATGCCGGCTGTAGCGTTGCACTTCCTCGTTGCTCAACTTCGGCGCTGCAGACGGTTCGGCCACCGCCGGACCGGCGCCACCGGCTACCGATGGCACAATGCTGACCGTGTCACCATCGTTCAATGCCGTCTGCTCGCGGTCCAGATACCGGATATCATCGTCGTTGACGTACACGTTCACGAAACTCCGGAGCCGTCCCTCGTCCGTGTATAAGTGTTTGCGCAGGTCCGCGTACCGGCCCGTTAGGTTTGCCAGCAACTCGCCGACGGTCACGCCTTCGACCTCAACAACATCTTGGTTGCCCGCATACGGGCGCAACGGTGTCGGGATAAGCACTTTGGTGGGCATAATGTCAGATTACTCCAAATTCACCTGCCGCGGTGACCTAGTGCATCACCGATAAGTTCCACAGCGCCGAACGCCGATCGATCATCTAGCATCCGCCAAGCCGTGAGTTCAGCGGGGTTACCCTTCCGCACTGAAAGGATAATGTAGGCAAAGAACGGCCACGCGTGCTCAAGGTCGTAGCGTGACGGCAGAGCCGGATGATCAGGGTGCGAGTGATAGAAACCCATTAACTCGCACTCGGTGGCTGCGGCGCGCGCCTCGGCCGCCTGGTAATCTTCGGGATGGATGAGAAATCGCCGGCGTGGCCCTTCCTCGGTCGTGTTCGACAACGCGAGCGACTCAATGACGCGGTCCCCTAGCCCAATCAGGGCCCCGCAACATTCATGCGGGTAAGCCTCGCTGCCATGGCGCCTGATCGCATCGAGAATCGGCTGGGCCAGCTCGACCTGCGACCGCGTGACCTCGGTGGATATTTCTGAGCTCATTTCTTTTCAACTGGATGAATCGTCACACGTCCTTCAACCTACCGACCGAATTGTTTACATTTGCATCGTGACATTCAGTCACCTTGGTTCGTGTCGTTCCAGAAACGCTCGGTTAGATACCGTTCACCCGAATCGCAGAAGATGGTCACAAAGACTCCCTCCCGCACCTTCTCGGCTACCTCGACGCACGCTACTAACGCAGCGCCACTCGACACGCCCACCAAGATACCCTCGGCCTGCGCTAGTCGGCGGACCATCCGGTAGGCGGCCTCTGTCTCGACCCGCAAGTCGAGGTCCGCCAGCGTCGGATCGTAGATACCCGGTACGATCGCTGACTCCATATGTTTCAGCCCTTCAAGGCCGTGAAGCGGCGAACTGGGCTGCACCGATACCAGCGTGACCTCACGACCCCGCTCGGTCGCATGCTCACGAAGTCGGCGTCCGGTGCCAACGAACGTTCCGCTCGTGCCGAGACCTGCGATGAAGTGGGTTACGCGGCCGGAGGTTTGTTCGATGATCTCGCAGCCGGTCGTATGATAGTGCGCTTGCCAGTTTGCAGCGTTGTTGTACTGGTCAGCGTAGTAGTGATCGTCAGGCGCCTCGGCATAGAGCCGCTGCGCCTCTCGGATCGCACCATCGGAACCCTCGAGTGGATCGGTCAGTACCAACTCCGCGCCGTACGCCTGCAACACCCGTTTTCGCTCGGGTGTCACGTTTGCCGGCACGCACAGTTTGACGCGATAACCTCGCACGGCGCCGAGCATGGCGAAGGCAATGCCCGTGTTGCCAGACGTGGCATCAAGCAGCACCTTCCCAGGCGTAAGCTCGCCCCGCTCCTCGGCCTCTCGCACGATCCGGCCTGCCGCCCGGTCCTTCACCGAACCCCCAGGATTCCGCCATTCGGCCTTGGCGTACAGCTCAATCCCTGGCAACTCTCGCTCGAACAGTCGGAGTCGCATGAGCGGCGTCTGCCCTATTAGATCGGGCATAAACGACCGTTGTGCCTGACGTAAAACCGTGCTCACTGATATACGACCATTCTAGTCCGAATTATAGAAATCGTACGCGCGGGCTGTCAACGCAGTAAGTCTGAAGGACCGTCGCGGCCGAATACAATTATCAACCGATTACCAGCGAAAACACCGCTCATAACTACCCTGGCCAACCTTCGTAACGTTTGACAGGCTTTCTTTCGAGCCGGTAGGCTCCTCAGAATGTCGTTCGTGCAGATGGTCACGCTCTGGGCAACGGCCATCAGCTTCGGTCAAGTCTCCGAACCAGCTGACCGCACACTCTCGGGAACGGTCGTAGATTCGATCGGCGGCGGAGTCGCCACCGTGACGATCACGGTGGCGTGTGGCAAGCGGGTTGTAACGGGTATGTCGGACCAGCAAGGCAGGTTCAGCATCGCCGGACTCCCAGCCGAGCAGTGTCTCGTGGTTGCCGCGCGCGAGTTCTTCGACGCGGCGACCCTGGACGTCGACCTCACGGATGCATCCATTTCCACCGTCAGGCTCACGCTCCCGGTAGCAGGCCTCAAAACAGAGTTAGTAGTCACGCCGACGCGCGGCGCTGTCGAGGAAGCATTCGACGTTCCCGAGGCCATCACGGTGACCACCCGCGAGGAGATCAACTCGCGCCCGCACCAGATCTTGCCGCAGGTGCTCCGTGAGGAAACTGGCGTGCTGGTCCAGCAAACTACAACCGCTCAGGGCTCGCCCTTTATCCGTGGATTCAGCGCCCAGCGCATCGTCTACCTAATGGACGGCATTCGCTTCAACACTTCGATCTTTCGCGCTGGTGCCACGCAGTACTTGGGATGGATCAACCCGGCACTCGTCGACCGGTTGGAGGTCGTCCGCGGACCGTCGTCGGTCCAGTACGGCAGTGATTCTCTCGGAGGAACGATCAACGTCTTGAGTGTGGAGCCCGCGCTCTCAACCATTGGCCGCCACGTCAGCGGTGCCGTGGAGGGTGCATTCGGCTCTGCGGATCTAAGCGGGAGCGGCGATGCCACGCTGCTGGTACAGGACCGCACGTGGGCGGTCCGATTCGGGGGCACCAGCCAACGCGTGGGCGAGCTGCGTACAGGCCGCGGACGAGATTCCCATTCGGCCGTAACGCGGTTCCTCGGCCTGCCGTCGGAGGTGCTCTACAAAAGCCTGCCCCAGACCGACTTCTCTCAGACCGGCGGCTACGTGGCGACCACCGTCGAAGTGAGTAAGGACGCTTCGCTCAATGCGATCTTCCTCCATGAAGACCAGTTTGGTGTCAATCGATACGACCGGCTCCTGGGCGGCGACGGTCGACACCGGAGCGAGTTCACGCCACAGCGGCTGGATTTTGGCTACATTCGCTATCAGCGGAGCAACGCGGGCTGGTTGGACAGATGGTCGACGAGCCTCTCGCTGAACCGCCAGCAGGACGACCGTCTCGAGCAGAGCCGCCCCAATACAGTCATCGAACAACAGACCGGTCGCGTCCTAGCTCTCGGATACCAGGCACAGGGCGCGCGGGTCGTTGCGGACCGGCACGCCTTGACCTTCGGCGGCGAGGTCTATGACGAGTACATCGCAGCCAGCCGCGCGTTCCAAGACCCCGCGACCAACGTGCGCACGACGGTCCGCCCACGGATTCCAGACGGAACGCGGTACACTAGTACCGGCCTCTTCATGCAGATGGCGTCAGAGATCGTGCCGGGACGCCTGATGCTCCGCGCCGGTGTCCGGCATGGCTATTTTCTATTTCGCACACGCCCGGCTCCCGAGTTCAGCGTCCGTCTTCAACGCGTTCCGTCGAGCGCGTTAACGTTTCACTCCGGAACGGTCATTGGCTTGACAAACGTGGTGAACGCCACGTTTAGCATTAGCCGGGGGTTCCGAGCAGCTAACGCGGTCGACTTGGGCTCAATCGGCATCAGCGGTGGCGGCTTCGAAATCACGCCAGCGGTAGCCTATAACCTCGGAGGCCTTCTGGGAGATAGCGACGGTGCCGACGCGGCGAGCACGGGCTTCCCTGTTACCGACCTCAAGCCAGAATCCGCGATCAGCGTTGAAGCCGGGATTAAGATCCGGACGTCAGCGTTCTCGGCATCGCTGAGTGTCTTCGACCTCGAGTTGCGCGACATCCTCCAGCGACGGACGGCTATTTTCCCCGCGTCGATCGTTGGCACGACCATCGCCGGCTTCACGGTCGCGCGGCAGGATACGACCGGACGGGCTTTCATCGCGGAGGACCCTCGCCCAATCGTCACGCGCGCCAATCGTGACCGGGCTCGCGTGGTCGGCATGGAGTCCGACGCCCAGATACGGCTGGCGCCAGGCTGGCTAGCAATAGGCTATTTCTCGATCGTCACCGGACGCGAACTGGGCAACGACCACCACCTCCGCCGTATGCCGCCGCCGCTCGGCGGTGCCCGGGTCCGGTGGGAGCCAGTCGGGCAGAGCTTCTGGATCGAAGGTACTGCGAGCTTCGCATTTGCACAAAACCAGCTCAGCCCAGGCGACGTTGCCGATGCCCGGATCGGCGGTTGGCGCACCCGTGATTCCATCACTGAATTCTTCAACGGCGGCGCCACCGCTCTGGGCCTAGTGCAAAATGGAAAACTAACGGCGACCGGCGAAACCCTGGAACAGGTTCAGGATAGAGTCCTCAGCGGCGCCGACGGCGCTTCGCTGTTCGTCGAAACACCAGGATTCGTATCGATAGGCGCGCGTGCAGGCTGGCAACTGCATCCTCGCATTATGCTGACAGTGCTTGCCGAAAATCTGACTGACCGCAACTACCGGTGGCACGGCTCTGGCGTTGATGCACCCGGCTTTAACCTGCAGGTCAGGACTCGCTACACTTTCTGACGATGGTTGCAACAACTCACTAAAGGACAAATTATGAGGTTGACACCCCGCGTGCTCCATGCCTGTGCCTGACCCGGTGATCGCCTCGTTCGATCTCGCTCTGGTCGGGTTCGGCCGTGTCGGGCGACGTTTCGCCACGCTACTGTCGGAACGACGAGATCAACTCGCGCAGGATTATCACCTTGCCTACCGTGTTGTAGGAATTGCGACCGGGCGACATGGCACGGCGATGCACCGCGACGGACTCGACCTCACACGTGCGGTCGAAATCATCGAAGCCGGCGGTAACCTCGGCCTAATGCATGACGACGGTGCAGGGTCCGCACCGACTGACACGTATTCTTTCATCGAGCGATTCACAGACATCTCGGACCATGGGCCCCGGGTCGTTGTCGAAACCACGACACTCGATGTCACTACGGGTGAGCCAGCGGTCGGTCACGTCCGTGCAGCCATCGCCGCGGGTGCCCATGTCGTTACGGCCAACAAGGGCCCCGCCGCATTCGCCTATCACGCACTGCGCGGCGCAGCGGACGCGGCGGATGTCCGGTTCCTGACCGAAGGCGCGGTGCTCGACGGCATCCCAGTCCTTAACCTGGTTCGCGAAACTCTGCCGACAGTCATGATCAAGGGCTTCCGAGGCGTGATCAACTCAACTACGAACTACATGCTCACGGCGATGGAACAGGGCGGAAGCGCGGCTGACGCCTTGGCAGCAATGCAGGTTCAAGGCGTAGCGGAGGCGGATGCTTCACTCGACGTCAAGGGCTGGGACGCAGCCGCAAAGACTGCTGTACTCGTCAACGTGCTGATGGACGGCCGCACGACGTTGCACGCCATCGCGCGGACTGGGATTTCCGGACTTACAGGCGAGATCGTACGAAACGCTGTCCGCCGCGGCCGGAGGATTAAGCTCGTGGCCTCGGCCTCCCGGTCCGGCGATACAATCAGCGGTGCCGTGGCGCCAGTCGAACTCGACGCGGACGACCCGCTCGCCAGACTTGACGGCCAAGCGAATGCACTGGTGCTTGTCACGGACCTGCTCGGCGAGATCGTGATCACTCAACGTCACGGGGGTCTCACGCAGACGGCCTTCGCCCTGTTGGCGGATCTCATCACGATTCGAAGAGCAGTGCCCGAAACTGCGCTTCATCAAAACCCTTCACGGCCGTGCCATCAATAAGCGTCACCGGTACCGTTCGCCAGCCAGTCGCAAGCAGTTCCCGATATGCTGTGTCGTCCTTGTCGACGTTGCGATCCACGAAACCAATACCCGCTCGTGAAAGAAACTCTTTCACCTGCTGGCAGGTGGGTCAGTGCGAGCCAGAGTAGACGATAATGGTCGGCAAGATATCCTCCGATCGACGACGGCGCCCCGTTCGATAGATTGCATTGCGCGCTCGGCAAAGTCAACCGACACTTCGACTCGCAGATACAACCCATGAGCTCATCATCGACATCGCAGTCCCCGTCTCCCAGCCCGTTCGACGGCCTGGTCGTGCTCGACATGACGCGCGTCCTCTCGGGCCCCTACTGCACCATGCTGCTGGCGGACATGGGAGCTCGCGTCATCAAGATCGAGCATCCAAAGCGCGGCGACGACTCACGCGCGTGGGGGCCGCCTTTCGTCAACGGCGAGAGCGCCTACTTCTTGAGTGTGAATCGGAACAAAGAAAGCGTGACAATCGATTTCAAGAACCCCGACGGCCGGCGCGTGCTGAACGCCCTGATCGAACACAGCGACGTGCTTGTTGAGAACTTCCGCCCCGGCACACTTGAACGGCTGGGATTGGGCTACGCCGATGTGCATGCCTGCAATCCACGGCTGGTCTACGTTTCGATCTCGGGCTTCGGTCAAACCGGGCCTCGCCGACAGGAGCCTGGCTACGATGCGGTCGTCCAAGCCGAGGGCGGGTTGATGAGCATCACCGGTAGCGCCGACGGCCCTGGCTACCGGTTGGGCGTCGCTATCGCCGACATCACGGCCGGCATGTTCGCCGCCTACGGCGCGTCGGCCGCACTCTTCGCACGCCAACACAGCGGCCAAGGACAACTCGTTGATGTCGGCATGCTCGACTCAGTGGCGGCCCTTTTGACCTATCAAGCGGGTATTCACTTCGCCACCGGCGGCGTACCGCCGCGGATGGGTAACCGCCATTCGACCGTTGTACCGTACGAAACCTTTGAAGCCGCCGACGGCGAGTTCGTTCTCGCTGTTGGCAACGACACGTTGTGGAAGAAATTTTGCGGCGTGGCTGGTCTCGATGAGATCGCCACGGACCCTCGGTTCGCGACCAACCGTGCCCGAGTGACCGCGTACGAGGAGCTGCGTCCGCTGCTGGAACACACGCTGCGAACGCGACCGCGACAGGCCTGGATCGACGACCTAACGGCCGCCGGCGTGCCGTGCGGGGCCGTTCGCAACATCGAACAGGTCCTAGCCGACCCTCAACTCGCTGCACGTGGGATGGTGGTCGAACTCGATCACGCTATCGCTGGTGCGATCCACGTCACGGGCATCCCCACCAAGCTCTCCGCAACGCCGGGCGCGATCAAGACCCCGCCGCCGACGCTTGGGGAACACACGGACAAGGTCCTCGAAGAGTTGCTCGGACTCGACCAGGCCGAGCGGACCCGCCTTCAGCAGTCCGGTGCAATCTGAGGCTTTGGACGAACAGCGGATCGATTTCAGCGAGCACGACCCTGACCACCCGCACCCGTTACTTCGTAAATCCGTACGAGTTCCACGAGCTTGTACCCCCGTGTCTGGTATGGCGGCACGACCCGCTCCGTGCGGAGGTACTGCATCATTCCGTCGTCACTATAGTCGGGCCCCCCTACTTCGGTTGATTCGGACAAGATTCGCCCCAAATCGGTAAGTGACATGCGCTTCTCGTCGACCGTCGCGGTCGCCGGCCAGAAGCCGAAGCGCTTGACTCGAGTCCGAACCGCCTGTGTGCAAAACTTGATGTAGATCTCGTTGCTGATGAACTGATAGCCCATGTCGACCCGTGACGAGGGCGCGTCCTCAACGCGGAGTAATCCCACGTCGTCGATCGGCGCAATAGCGTCGATTAGCGTCTGCGTGAACGTGCCCTCGCCCGACCATTCAGAGATTTCGAGGTTGGTCATACGCCCACTATCTCTTTCAAGTCCTGATGAACGGCGGTCAGCCCACCGAGCACCGGACAAATCCGCATGGCCAGAAATCTAAGACGCCATATCGTGTCGACGACATCGCGGGTGCCAGGACACCGGCTGATCGACGCGGTAGCGCAGTGACGCTGGACAGGTGAAGGCGAAAAGGCGGACCGACCGGAGCGCCACCGGCGGGCTTACCGAATGTCGACGACCTCAATCGTACCCCGCATCATCGCGCTGTGCGGGCTGCATTCGTAGGCATAACGGCCAATCGCCTCAGGCACGCGGAAAATAATGGTGTCACGCTCACGACCCTTGAGACGCGAAGTTGCCAATTTCCACGCACCGACAACGAAATCGTGCACGACGCCAGGGTGCTCGTTCCAGAGGACGAGCCGTACGGTCTCGCCAGCTTCCACGCGGATCAGTGGATTCGCTTCTCCACCGCCGTCCACGTAAAAGGCCATGTCCGACGCCACCACGACGATCTCGCGGGGCTCGGGCGGCGCATCAGTCAAAACGGGCACGAAGTCGGCCATCGCCAGCCCGGCCAAGCCTAGAAGCACGGCTACGACCACCTGCCCTCTCAACCCTCTGGTAATCGTCATCGTTATCCCACCAACATACCCGTGGCGTACATGATCGCGAACCCAGCGCTGAGACCACTCAAGACGGGCGCGGTCGACATGAAACGGAGTACCGGCCCCTCCGGCACTATCTGCCGGACGATCTGCACGACAACCTGAGCGATCGCCCCAGCGCCGATACCCAGAAACAGCACTGACCAGAGCGGTGAGTACACCAGCCCGCCCAGCCATGCCCCGGCGATGGTCGGCGCGCCGCCAATCACGCCGAGCCGAACCAGTTCACCGACCCGAGCGCGGTCGTGGGCTAGCGGCGCCACGATGGCAAGCCCTTCCGTGGTGTTGTGCAGCGTGAAGCCAACAATGAGCAGAGTTCCAAGTCCAGCCTCGCCCAGCGCGAACGCAGCACCAATTGCCAGCCCTTCACCAAAATTGTGCAACCCAATACCAATGGCGATCAGCAGCGCCAGTGCCCAACCGCTCGTCGCCACGTCCGCGGCGGCGGCCTGCCGCTTCATGCGCAGCCATCTGCCGAGCGACTCGAGACCCAGATAGGCGCCGACCGTGCCGAAGACAAACAGCATGACGCCTTGATACGACTCAGGTACCACCAAAGCCATCTCAAGCCCTTCCTGCCCAGCATCCACCAGGAGAAACAGCAACAATCCAACGGTCAGTGAGAGCAGAAACGCCAGCCCGGCGCGTCCGAGACGGCCGACCAGTGGAAACCACAGTAGCCCGAGGGCGACCGGGATGACGCCGACGTAAGTGCCGATCAACGTGAACGCGACAAAATACCGCACATTGGGCCGAGGAGTTTCCACCGCAACGGCAATCTCGTAGTCGAATGTCACACCGGTCGATGTGACCACACGCACGACATGCTTTTCGCCTTCAACCCAAGGGTAGGGAATCGTCAGCCTAGCGCTTTGCAGATGATTCAGCATCGTGCCCGCGTCCGAGGTGAAGGCCCAGTAGGCCTCATCGACCTGCACCTGAGCGATCGTCACTGGGTCGGGTCCATCGTTTAGCACCGTGAGCGAAATCTCGTTCGGCCTCAATTTCGCCGCAGCGAGGGACAACTTCTCGACCGACGGGTGCGCATCGGCACCGATGACGTCGCTCGGCCAAGTTTCCACAATGACGACAAGGAGTACCCCCAACAGCGCGAGCGGCGCCAGCGCGATCAACCACAGCCGACCGACCGAGTTCGACGTCTCAGGTGTCACGCCGCTCCTCTTCAGCCAAGAACAGTCCCATCCACCCGAGCTCGGCAAACTCGCTCTGATGCGCGTGGAACATGAACTGGCCGGAATAGCGGAATGTGGTCTCAATCACGGCGCGTTCTCCTTGACACAGCATCAACGTGTCAGTCGTCTCGGTTGGCTCGAGCCGCGTACCCGTGCGCGCGACGTCGAAGAAGGTGGCATGTAAGTGAAGGCTGTTGATCGGATCGAACTCGGTCAGGTTTACAAGATAAATGCGGATGAGCTGACCGACTTTGACGCGGATCGGCTCGTGCATGTGATGGTGCGCCACCGTGTTGACCGCGTACACTTCGTTCTCAGCATCAAAGTTAGTGTCGAACGCGTTCATCACCATCACGAGCTCGTCCGCTGGCTCGCGCGCTGGAACGCCACCAACATCCTTCGGGTCAACGATGAACATGCCATAGAGCCCTTTGTGGATGTGACGCTTCAACGGCGCAGCGTGACAGTGGTAAAGGTGTACGCCGAACGGCTCGGCGTCGAATTCGTACACGAAGCGCTCGCCTGGCCTCACCTCATGCTCGGGCAACGACCCGTCCATCGAAGGAGGATGCCAGCCGTGAAAGTGGATGGTGTGCGGGTGGGATCCCTGATTGAGGAAGTTGACCTTAACTCGATCACCTTCGGTGGCACGGAGGGTAGGACCCGGCACTTGTCCGTTATAGGTCCAGGCCGGAAAGAACACCCCCGGAGCAATCTCAATTTCTCGATCGATCGAAAAGAGCTCGTACTCGCGTAACATCGTCCCGTCGGGGCGCGGTGTCTCACGATAGAATTGCCGGCGCTCCACCTCGGGCCGGTCGGAGAAATTCCAGGTACGGAGGAAAAGGCTGGGGTCGAAGGATTCCGTCGAAACGCGTCCGATGGCACCCATCCTCTGAGGATGGCGCGGAATCTCGTCGCCGACCGCCTCCTGCTGCGCACCCGCCGAGCGGGAAGCGATCTTGGCCGCGCCTCCAGCGAAGGAGCCTAGACCGGCCACTTGGAGCCATGTACGACGCGACAAACGTTTCACTGGAAGATACTATCGAATGAAAAAGAGATTACGACAATTCAGAGAATATCTTTTATTATAGCAAAATTATTCTTTCTCCTAATAGAAAGTTAAATCTGAACATCGGAGAATCCCTCCATGCCGCCATCAAGCACGGTTGAAGACTACTTGAAGGCAATCTACCAAGCACAGTCAGCGGCCGAGAACGAACATGCGCTGATTCCAACGGGGCAAATCGCCTCGACCCTCGGGGTCGTGCCGAGTGCTGCGACGACGATGGTCAAGACGCTAGCCGAATCAGGGCTGGTCGCGTACGAGCGGCATTCTGGGGTCCGCCTAACCAACGCTGGCGAGCATCTGGCCGCGATGGTCCTCCGTCGTCACCGACTGGTGGAGTTGTTCCTCGTGCAGATTATGGGTATGAGTTGGGCCGAAGTCCACGAGGACGCTGAGCAACTTGAGCACGCGGTGTCCGACCGGCTCATCGACCGGATCGACGAGTTACTCGGCCGGCCGGCCGTCGACCCACACGGTGATCCGATTCCAGATTCCAAAGGCGCGGTGGCGCGTCATCTCCACCAGAGTTTACTGACTTGCCCCGTCGACACCAGAATAATCGTGACGCGCGTACTGGATCAGGATGCCGACTTTCTTCGTTTTCTCGAACAGCACGAACTCAAACCAGGTCAAGCGATTAAGGTCGTCGCCCGGGACCCGGCGGCTGACAGCGTGAGTGTCGTAAGCCACGGGAATCACCGCGTGACTCTCGGCACGGGGGCAGCGTCGAAGTTGCTCGTGAAGGTTTGACGGTAGGGGCGCTACGCTTCGGCAGGGTTCGTCGCCGGCTCGTAGGTCGCCGACGAAGTTTCTGTCTCCCAGACCTTGACCCGTGCGACTGGCAACCCTGCCTGCTGGATATGCTCGTAAATGAGACGAGCAATCCGCTCAACGGTCGGGTTGCTATCCACGAGAAACACTGGCTCGCCAAGCTGACGGAGCGGTTCAACAAGAGGGTCGTCGCTTCTCAGAATCATCTTGTGATCGATCTCTCGGTCGATCCAGCCCTTCACCAAATGCTTGACGTCACTAAAATCACACACCATGCTTCGTTGATCGAGAGCTGTCGTTCGGATTTCCACCTCGGCAACGGCATTGTGGCCATGTGGATGCTTGCACACTCCGTCATAATCGAGCAGGCGATGCCCGTAACAAAAACTCACACGCTTGATGACGGAATACACGGACGACCTCAATAATGTGGTTACACTGCTGTGTCGACGCGAGATACAGAACTCCGCTCACGCGATGGTAGCGAAAGACTCTAAAGCGGGTCAAGCAACGGCCGTCCTGTGCTCGGCCGGTCTCGACAGCGCGGTTCTGCTCGCCGTAGAGTCGGCCGCTGGTATCGGAACGGTGCGGCCGATCTACATTAGCGTGGGCTTCGCCTGGGAAGCTGCGGAGTCCGCGATGCTCGATCAGCTGGTAGCCTCACCCTCCTTCGCGGCGGTTGATGCGGTCGCGAAACTGCGCGTCGACATGCACGACGTCTACACAAGTTCGCACTGGGCCGTGCGTGGGGAACCGCCGGCGTATGACACGCCAGATGCTGACGTGTGTCTCGTGGGGCGAAACGCGGTGCTGCTAGCGAAGGCGGCCGTGTACTGTGCGCACCAGGGTCTCAGTCGAATCGTGCTTGGCACGCTCGCCGGCAATCCGTTTCCCGATGCTACCCCAGAATTTTTTGACACGATGGGGCGCGCGCTGTCGCTTGGGCTAGCGCATGAGATCGTTATCGAAGCGCCGCTCGCTACGTCCAGAAAGTCAGACGTCATCCGGCTCGGCGTGGAACTCGGCGTCCCACTGGGACTCTCGCTGTCGTGCATGCGGCCGGAAGAAAACCGACACTGCGGCCTTTGTAGCAAGTGCCGCGAGCGACGAAACGCGTTTGCCGAAGCTGGCGTGAGCGACCCAGCCAAGTACGCTGCCACATCGCCCCGCTAGCGGTTGGCGAGGCTCGCTCCTCCCCCCACCCCGACTAGACCTCAAGTCTACGGCTTTCGAGCGGCGTCCCCGATACCGCCCGCGTCGGCGTAGATTCTGGGTTATTCGACGATCACGTCAAACCATGGTTCGGGCTAGGAAGACAGTGTTCCCGTTATCATCGGGCGGCCGATGTGCGCGGGGTTCATCCGCATTCAAAATTCACTCGCTCGCTGTCTCACGCTTCGCGTCTTGCACCTGTTCTGCCCGTCGCTTGAGATCGGCAACCAGCTCGTTGCGCCGGCACATCAGGCCTTTGGGAGGCCGGCGACCGCGATCGGACCCGATCACGTACTCGCAGAACAGTGGAAATGCTACGGTGGAATCGCAATAAGTCACGACGGTATCAGGCAGCACGCCAGGATTCACCTTGCCCCAGCTAACGGCCTCGGCCGGGGTCGCTCCCGAGAGTCCGCCCCAAACAACCTGGTCGGTGGTGATCTGAATGAAGTAGTCGTTGCCACCTTTCGGAATGCCGTAGACCTCCCACAGCGTCGGCTGCCCCTGTAAGTAAAAGTTCTTAGGCGACCCGCCGCCAAGAATGACGCACCCATTTTTGTGGCCGGATAGAACGATCGCGCAGACTTCGTTGACGTCCCGATTCGGGTCGATCATGAATGAGCTGCCCTCAAGCAGCTCGTTCGAGGCAACGTTCATACCGATGGAACTGTCGCCAGGCGAGGAGGTGTAGACCGGAAGATCTGCTGCTGCGGCAGACGCTACCACCGAATGCTCCTCGCACCCGGGAAACCGCTGAAGCAGATCATGCCCGAGTCGATGGTGGAACTCGGCACTCGACATCGGCCCCTCAAGCCGTTCCCGTACCAAGAAATCCCTAATGTACGAATCGGTTTCGAGAAGAACCGACGAGGGAAACAGCACGTCGTAGATCCTGATGATCCCCTGCTCGTAGAGCTCGATATCATCGAGAAAAGGCGAACCGCGGTGCAATGTGAAATTCATGGCGTAGTGTAAATCGTGATAGAGATTCGCCCCTGTGCTGATGATGAAATCCACGAGACCCCGGTTTATAAGCTCGATCAGGCAGCCACCAAGGCCGGCCGGGGTCAAGGCGCCGGCCATGGTCAAACCGATTGTCGTGTCGTTCTCCGGTGCAAGCATTTTATCCGTGAAGATGTGACAGGCCTCGGACAGACGGCCGGCGTTAAACGCCTGGAAGCCATCATCGATCAACCGACGGACGTCGTCACTGCCCTGGGGTCGATAGTACCGGATGGCCTGTCCGTCGAGATAGCCCTGGCCTGGCTGAGCTGGCGAGCCGGAAGTACGGTGTGGCACGACTGTTCCCTCCGATGCACATAGGCGACCGCGGGCAAGAACCCGAGCGGACTGTCTGTGATGCCGCCGGGAAAATGCGCCGGCCAAGTAAGCTTAACATCTCTGATCTGGCCGGATGGGACTGATACTTGTCCTTGTATCAAGAGAAATATTTAACTTAGGTGCAGTTATACAGGCTCCTATACCAGCTGCCGACGGCGGTGGCCCCTTTGACGAGGGCCGCACCGACCGTTTTGATATGGGAGTCCGGGACGCGACCTCCAGACTCTGATGCCGGTTAGTCAGTCACACCTTCGACCCGGGTCAGAAGGATCGATCCAGTCGGGTCGTCGTCCCGCAACCCCAACGGCCAGTAGCGCGACACCCATCGCGCCGACGACCAGCCCGCAACCGTCAGTGAACCACGACTCCCATTCAAAATCGATCACAGCGAGCGTGACCCCCGGCAGTGCGAAAGTGACCCCAATCGGAATCGCGATGCGACGGTCCAGCGTCAGACGTAGCAGCGCTCCTCGAGTCCGCCTGAGGGCGGGCAACCTCATCGCCTCAACTCAGAGACCCATGGCGTGATAGCCTGCGTCCGCAAGCAGTACCTCGCCCGTAACGGCGCGCCCTGCATTGCTCAAGAGGAACAGCGCCGCGTCGGCCACTTCGCCGGCATCGATGTTCCGCCGAAGTGGCGCACGATCACGATAGATCGATAGGATGTCGGAAAAGCCTGAAATGCCGGCTGACGCCAGCGTTTTGATTGGCCCGGCCGAGATCGCGTTTACGCGAATTTGCTGCGGACCAAGTTCGCTCGCCAAGTATCTGACGCTCGCTTCCAAGGCAGCCTTCGCAACGCCCATCACGTTGTAGTTCGGAAAGACTCGCTCGCTCCCAAGATAGGTGAGCGTGAGTAGGCTCCCACCTCCCCTGCGAGCCATCAGCGGTGCAACCGCTCGCGCCAAGGCGACGAATGAATAGGCGCTGATATCGAGCGCCACCTGGAAATCCCCCCGCGTCGTCTGCAGGAACGGCTGCGTGATCGCCTCGCGTGGAGCGAAGGCGACGCCGTGGACAAGAAAGTCCAACCCGCCGATCTCTCGATCCAGACCGGCCGCCACTTCATCGATTTGTTGATCCTGAGTGACATCGCATGCCAGCACTACGGGTGGCTGTGTCAAGGTCTCCGCGAGCTTGCGCACGTTCCCTTCAAGCCGCTCATTGACGTAGGTCAACGCAAGACGAGCTCCGGCCCGGTCGGCCGCTTGAGCGATCGCCCAGGAGATAGACCGCTTGTTCGCAACCCCAACGATCAGCCCCTGTTTCCCCGAAAGATTGCTCATATAGAACACATCCGGATGGACGCTGCCTGGCGTGGCCGCCAAACCCCCATCACAACCGACCAGTAACTCTAGGATGACTTTTTTCCACGGGGGGCGGGTCGCGATGACCGCGATCTTAAGCGCTCGGACGAACGCCCTTGACGCCGATTACCCGACTCGGCTCGGGCCTGGGACCGACCCTGCTCACGAGACCGCCTTGCAAAACCGCCACCGGCCGCGCGACCACCATTGCTCGGGTGCCGCTTTCCGGACGGCACCCGGTCGTTGCCCTCACGCCCGTTCCCGTTACGTCCGTTCGACTGACGAACGGTGAACTCGGGCATGCGCCGCTCGGGCACTTGGCCCTCCAGGCGCGGAAGCGTCGCGCGGATCAAGGGCCGACGCACCGAACCGTCGTTACGTTCCGTCGCGGGCTCAGGCGCGACGAGCGACCCGTCGACGCCGGGAGGCACGTCAAGCACGGCTGCTGAATTTGGCTTCGGCTCGGCTGGCACTTTGCCCTTATTGGAATTCACGACCGGCGTCGTCGCCGCCAACGTTGTGGGTCTGCGTTGGCGCGGCGCTTTGGCGGCCTTGTACTCATGTTCGGCCTCGCACGTCGTGCAGCGAGTCTGCTTAATCTCGTCGGATACCAAGGCCACAACGGCGTGATTTGTGATGCGGCGCTCGCGCGGACAGTAGTCGTCCACGCTATCACCCAAACGGAGCCGACGCTGTTGCATCAAAACCTTATCAAGGACTTCAAAAGGGGTGCTCGTGCGGGCCCAAAAAGTCTACCAGAGGAACCCGTAAAGACGCAACTATTTCAAATCTGGCCGGTGGCCCTCTACCGAATCATCAGCCGTCGTGGTTCTCGGCCTTCACGGCCTCGAGCCAAGCAGTGACGCGGGAGAGCGCTTCCGCAACGGCAACCGGGTTTGTCGACTGGGGCGTCCGCCGCGCATCGACTGCCGCCCTAGCAGTGATTCTGACTGCGACGTCATCCTCGAACAACGCACTGAACGTCCTCCACTCGGCCATCGACAGCGACTCAAAATCGCGGCCCGATGCCAACAGCTCGCGCACCATTCCGCCCACGAGGGCATGGGCATCCCGAAATGCCATGCCGCGCAAGACCAGATAATCAGCCACCTCGGTGGCCAGGAGTAGCCCCGACGCGGCCGACTCGGCGTGCGCACCCAACACGACGAGCGTGCGCACAACGGTGGTCACTGCCGCGGTCGACGTCAGCAGAGTGTCCTCGACGTCAAACAGAGCCTCCTTGTCCTCCTGTAGATCCTTGTTGTACCCGCTGGGCAACCCCTTCATGGTCACAAGCCAGCCAGTCAACCTTCCAATTGCCCGCCCACTCTTGCCACGAACCAGCTCAAGCGGATCGGGATTCTTTTTTTGCGGCATCAGGCTGCTGCCCGTCGTGACCGCGTCGGCGAGTTCAAAGAACCCGAACTCCTCGCTGCTGAAGACGATGACGTCCTCGGCGATCCGGCTCAGGTGGACCATCGTCAGTGCGCACGCGTGAAGAAAGCCAGCGATGAAGTCACGATCGGCCGTGGCGTCGAGGCTGTTGGCGACGACGCGCGAAAAGCCCAGGCGGGCCGCCAGAGCATCGGTGTCGATCGAATAGCTCGAACCGGCGATCGCACTGGACCCGAGCGGCATCGCGTCGGCTTCGTCGCGCACGTGGCCGAACCGTGCATGGTCGCGGCGAAGAGCCTCAGTGTGGGCGAGAAAGAAATGTGCGATGAGTATCGGCTGCGCGCGTCGCAGATGCGTATAGGCCGGCATGAGCGTCGTGTCTGCCGACGCCGCCTGATCGGCGAGCGCCGAGATTAGGTCGAGTAGTTGACGCTGGACCACGCGTGCCTTACGCCTAACATAGAGCCGGAGGTCGAGCGACACCTGATCGTTGCGCGAGCGCCCGGTGTGCAGCCGTTTGCCAGCCTCCCCAACGCGATCGACAAGTTGGCGCTCGACAAACGCGTGCACATCTTCATCCGGACCCGAGACGAACGCTGGGTCGCGCCTACCCGTATCGAGAATGTCCTGGAGCGCCGCCGAGACCGCCTGAAACTCATCGTCGGTCAACACACCCGCAGTCGCTAGTGCGTCGGCCCACGCGAGGCTTCCTTTTACGTCATCCTCGAACAGCCTACGGTCGAAGGTAAACGACGACTGAAATCCGAAGATGTCAGCATCCGGCGCGCCTGAGAATCGCCCGGACCAAAGGTGCTCGCTCATGTCGTCACGACCTGATTAGATGTCACTTTTCTTAGCCTTGGCAGTCGACCCTAGGCCGCCGGGTGCTTTGCGGGCCGCCGTCTCGACCGGCAATCCAAAAATCTTGATAAAACCCTCCGCGGCACTGTGGTCGAACTGATCTTCCACGTCGTAGGTCGCTAGGGCGTGGTCGTAGAGAGAGTAAGGCGATTGGCGGCCCACCACCCGGCAGTCACCCTTGAACAGCTTGAGCCGAATCGTGCCGGTCACGCGCGGTTGCACGTACGCGACCAAGGCGTCGATCGCTTCACGCGTCGGCGTGAACCATAGTCCGTCGTAAACGAGATCAGCGTATGCCCGGGCCAAATCACGCGTCACGCGCTCAAGATCACGCGGAATCACCATCATTTCCAAGTCGCGATGCGCCATGTGTAAAACGGTCGCCGCGGGTGCCTCATAAATCTCCCGAGATTTGATGCCGACTAGTCGGTTCTCCACCATGTCGATCCGGCCTACCCCGTGGGATCCGGCAATCGTCCCGAGGCTGTGGATGAGCTCGACAAGCGGCATCCCGACGCCGTTCACCTCGGTCGGTACACCCTCGGTGAACCGAATCTCGACGTACGCCGGCGTGTCCGGGCACTCAGCCGGCGAGCGGGTCAGGGTGTAAATCTCTTCCGGTGGCTCCGTCCAGGGATCCTCGAGCACACCGCACTCGATCGAGCGGCCCCAGAGATTCGAATCGGTACTGTAGGGGCTGTCGACCGTCGTGGGCACCAGAATACCCCTCTTCTCGGCGTAGGCGATCTCATCGGGCCGACTCATTCCCCACACGCGGGCGGGCGCGATCACGCGGATCGTGGGATTTAGGGCACGCGCTGATACATCAATCCGGACCTGGTCGTTGCCCTTGCCGGTACAGCCGTGCGCAATCGCGCTCGCGCCCTCGATTTCGGCGATCTCGATGAGATGCTTCGCTATCAACGGCCGGCCCAGCGAAGTCGCCATCGGGTATCGACCCTCGTAGAGCGCACCGGCCTGCAACGCCGGGAGGAGATATTCGCGAACAAACTCCTCACGCACGTCGATCACGTGTGCACGGGCCACCCCGACCGCTAGCGCCCGCTCGCGCACGTCGTCTAGCTCCTTGCCCTGACCCATGTCGAGCGTCACGGCTATGACCTCAGCGTTGTAGTGTTCGGCCAACCATGGGATCGCTACCGAGGTGTCGAGGCCGCCTGAATAGGCGAGCACGATTCGTTCCATTACTTCATCTCCTTCCCAGTCAGGCCTTGGCCCAGGTCTCGAACCGCCTAGCCATGTCGGTCGCTGCGCGGCGGTGCCGTGCGATGACCAGTATTGTGTCGTCCCCCCCGACCGTGCCCACAACCTCGTCGTAAGCCGCCCGGTCGATAGCTAGTGCTAGCAGCTGCGCCTCGCCGGGGTCGGTTTTAAGGACGATCATCTGGTCGACCCGCTCGACCCGCTTCAGGTAGCCAGCAACGGCGCGCTGTGCCTCTTCGCGCGGACCGACGCTCCGCACTCGCACTGCATCCGCTCGCTGATAAGCACCGTCCTCCGCACGCTTGACCAACCCGAGTTCTTTGATGTCGCGGGAGAGCGTGGCCTGGGTGGCGTCAAAACCTTTCCGTTTGAGGTGTTTCCGCAGGAGCTCCTGACTGTGAATTGCCTCGCGCATTACGAGCTCGACGATTGCCGCCTGGCGAAATTGCTTCATGGTTATTTGTCAGTAAGACCCCGAGAAATGTGCTGATTTCATTGACCGCGGCACCTATGATTTGGTATACATATACACTCGACTGTATAAATATACATTACTTGGATAAATATGCAAAGGGTTCGTGTAGGGGTAGCCGGCGCTACCGGGTACGCAGGTCAGGAGCTGGTCGCGATTCTGGCACAGCACCCGCGTGTGACGCTAACAACCGCGATGTCGTCGGGGACGGGACAGACATCCCTGCCACGGTTGGCGCGCATCTGGGACGGAGAGTTGGTGCCGCTCTCGGTGGACCGGCTCGGCGAGGAAACTGAAGCTGTCTTCCTAGCGCTGCCAGACCCTATCACGGCCGAAATCGTACCTGCGCTGGTTGAGCGTGGGGTGCGGGTGTTCGACCTCTCTGGCACATTCCGCCTCCGCGACGCGGGACAGCGTGCTAAGTGGTATCCGCCAACGTCAGATACCGTGGCCGCCACGGCGGTGTACGGCTTGCCAGAGCATCACGGTGACGCGCTCCGAGACGCGACGCTCATCGCATGTCCAGGGTGCTACCCAACGGCTGCGGTCTTGGCGCTCCGCCCGCTGGTCGCGGCCGGCCTACTCACGGGCGATCTCGTGGTTGATGCAAAGTCGGGAATTTCAGGTGCTGGTAAAACGCCGAGCGAACGGACGCACTTCTCCGAATGCCACGGCAATGTCACAGCCTACGGCATCTTCACGCACCGTCACACCGCCGAGATCGAACAGGAACTCCAGACGCCTGTCACGTTCGTGCCCCATCTCGTCCCGTTAGTTCGAGGCATCCTAGAAACAATCTACGGCCGGCTACGTCCTAACACCAGCGCCGAACAGGTGAGCGTGGCACTTCACGACGCATACCGCAAAGCCGCGTTTGTGCGGCTCCGCGGCACGACCATGCCGGAAATCAAAGACGTCGCGCACACCAACTTTTGCGACATCGGATGGTCGGTCCACGACGATGGTCGGTTGGTCCTCGTTGCATGCTTGGACAACCTGGTCAAGGGCGCAGCCGGCCAGGCAGTGCAGGCGTTCAATCTCGCGTTCGGATTCGATGAGCGCGAGGGGCTGCTCTAAGAGGTCGCGGTGCCTAAGTCCACTCTAGGTGTCACTGTGGGCCCGGTCGTACTCAAGCTCGGCGGGGAGCTCATCGACTCGAGCCAAGAACTGGCTCGCATCGCCGACCTAATCGCTCGCGGGGCGGTGCAGCGGCCGATCGTCGTCGTACATGGCGGTGGTAGTGAAATCGATGCCGAACTGGCGCGCACGAGCCTGGACAAGCGCACGGTGGACGGACTGCGGATCACAGACCAAGCGACGCTGGACGTGGTTGTGGGCGTGTTGGCCGGTCGGGTCAATACTCGGTTGGTGGCTGCGGTTATACGAGCCGGCGTCCCTGCCGTTGGCTTGACCGGCGCGGACGACCAGATCGGACTGTGCCGCCGCGCAACACCTTACCGCGCGCTTGACGGGAGCACCGTCGACCTAGGCTTGGTGGGCCAACCGCTCCCAACTGAGGCTCCGCGATTGCTCGACCGTCTGCGCCGGGCGGGCTATACACCAATCATCGCGTGCATCGGCATCACCAAAGACGGACAGTTACTCAACGTGAACGCGGACATGCTCGCCGCCCAGCTGGCGGTGAATCTGCAGGCTGGCCGACTCATCATCTTGGGCGTAACGGCGGGCGTTCTAGACGGTAACGGTCACGCGGTGGAACGGCTAGACGATGTCGGCATTAACCGACTTATGGCGAGAGGCGACGTCAGTGCAGGTATGGTGGCCAAGCTCGACGCGTGCCGGATGGCGACTCAGGCCGGAATCGATAACGTCATCATTGCTGACGGCCGAAAGGCTGTTGACCTCGACCTACTGCCGGGCACGGTGGTGGCCACGGGCCGTGGCGCACCCACTGACACACCCGCAGCGACATCGAGTAAAGAGACCGGATCGTGACGACCAAGGACGTCTTCGACACTGAAGCGGCTCACGTTCTACAGACCTACAAACGCGTGCCGATCGTGCTCTCGCGCGGCCGCGGCATTCATCTGTACGACGACGACGACCTGGAGTACACCGACTTAGTATCCGGCATCGGGGTTGCTTCTCTGGGGCACGCACACCCAGGGCTCGCTGCCGCCATTGCCGAGCAGGCAACGACGCTTGTCCACACCTCGAACCTTTACTTCCATCCACTGCAGGGACAGCTGGCGGCACGGCTTGCCAAACTGTCTGGGCTTCCGCGCTCGTTTTTCTGCAATAGCGGCAGCGAGGCGGTGGAAGCGTGCCTCAAGTTCGCACGGCGCTACTGGCACACACAGGGCGATGCTTCGCGTACCGAAATCGTTGCGCTTGAGCACTCGTTCCACGGCCGAACGTTTGGTGCACTGTCAACCACATGGGAGGAAAGCTACCGGACGCCATTCAAGCCTCTCGTACCGAACGTCAAGTTCGTGCCCGCAGAAGCCGACGCACTGACCGCGGCCGTCTCGGATCGCACCCAAGCAATCATCGTCGAACCGATCCAGGGCGAAGGCGGCATCCGTCCACTTTCGCCGGAGACCGCGCGCAGCCTGCAGAGGGTCTGCGACGACACCGGCGCGCTATTGATTGTTGACGAAGTGCAGTGTGGGCTCGGCCGAACCGGCCACCCCTTCTACTTCCAGGCACTCGAACTCCAGCCTGACCTGATCTCAGTGGGTAAGGCACTCGGGGCCGGTGTCCCCATCGGTGCAGCGCTCGTCGGCGAGCGCGTCGCGGCAGCGATTGCCTACGGCGACCACGGCAGTACCTACGGGGGGAACCTCCTTGCTTGCCGGGCCGCCCTCGTCTTCCTCGAAGAATTGATGGACCACGAGCTGCTAAGCCATGTCCTGAAGATCGGCGACGTCGCCCGCCAGCAATTACAGGCACTAGCCCACCGTCATGCCTCGGTCATCGACGTTCGAGGTGCGGGCGTGATGTGGGGCATCGAAGTCAACACCGACGCGGCCGCTATCGTGACGGCGGCGCTCCAGCGCCGTCTGCTCGTAAACCGGACCGCGGGAAGTGTCATCCGCCTGCTACCACCACTCACGATTACCGCGGACCAGTTCAGCGCAGCTCTCAAGACCCTGGAAGCGGCCGTCGCCGACGGCGAGGGGGGGGCATCGTGACCGGAACGACGGCTCTCACAACGACCCAGCGTGAAAGTGCCCCAACATTTGTGGCCGCTGAAACGGACCGCCTAGAACCCATCACGATCCAGTCTGCGTCGATCGCTGATGCCGAGCGACTCTATGATCTCATCACGAATCAACTCGCCCAGGGACATCTGTTACCGCGCGAATTACCCGAACTCAAAGCGCACGCAACCCGGTTCTTCGTTGCAACAGCGGATAACGTGATCGTCGGCTGCGGCGATCTTGCTCCACTCAGCCCCACCGTGGCTGAAATCCGATCACTCGTAGTCGAGGTGTCACATCGGGGTATGGGTGTGGGTACTAGCTTGATCAAAGTGATCATCATGCAGGCACACGAGCGACACTTCTCTCACCTGTGTGCGTTCACCCATGAGCCAGCACCATTTGTGCAGATGGGATTTTCGGTCGTGCCGCATCTCTGGATTCCGGAAAAGGTCAAGAGCGACTGTCTCACGTGTGACCGTTTTCGGCGCTGTGAACAACGAGCGATGCGGCTGAATCTCCGCTCAGTAGCTTCATCGCGATAGTATCCGCTGCGAATCATGTGCCATTGGCGTCTACGATGAGTAATAGCGACCCGATTGCAGGTGGTGTCACCGCGCCAGCCGGATTCCGTGCGGCCGGTGTCGCCTGCGGGATTAAGACTGACGGGCTGGACGTAGCCGTAATCGATGCCGGAGCCCCGGCGTCCGCCGCCGCGGTTTTCACGACGAATCTTATGGCAGCGGCACCCGTGTTGGTCTCCCGATCGCAGCTTGAAGCCAGCGGCGGCATGGCCCGTGCGATCATCATCAACAGCGGCTGCGCTAACGCCTGCACCGGAAAGGCGGGTTTGACAGTTGCGCGGTCGATGGCCGACGCCGGCGCAGAACGCTTGGGTTGCGACCCCACGCAGATTCTTGTCGCGTCAACTGGCGTCATCGGTGTAAGCCTTGACGCTCACAAGGTCAGTAACGGAATCGCCGCTGCGTCGGCAGCACTGAGCCGCGATGGGCATGTCGACGCCGCTCGGGCCATTCTGACGACGGACCTTGGCCCGAAGGAAGCAGCGGTAGGGACGAGGTTAGGGACCCGCGAGTTTCGCGTCGGCGGCATGGCGAAGGGCGCTGGCATGATCGACCCGAATATGGCAACTATGCTTGCCGTCCTGACGACGGACGCCCGCGTCGATGCCACGCGTCTGCAACGAGCCCTGACCGACGCTGTTGCCGATACCTTCAACGCCATCACCGTGGATGGCGAGTGCTCGACCAACGACTCCGTCTTCGCTCTCGCAAGTGGCGCCAGCGACGTCGAAATCGACGAGCAGTCCTTCCCCGTATTCGTGGACACGCTGAAGACCGTGGCGCGGCAACTCGCGGTGGCGATCGTTCGGGGCGGCGAAGGTGCGAGCAAGTTAGTGGCAATTCGCGCACACGGCGCGCGAACACCCGACGAGGCCCGACGAGCCGCTAAGACGCTCGCCAACTCTCTCCTCGTAAAAACGGCGCTGCACGGCGGTGACCCGAACTGGGGACGGCTCATCGCCGCCGCTGGACGCGCAGGCGTCGCCTTCGATTCGACGCGTGCCGTAGTGCGGATCGGTGACACTATCCTGTTCAAGCACGGCCATCCATTCGACGAAGCCTCGCCCGTGGCCGCTAGCTACTTGCGCGGCACGGACATCGAGATTCATGTCGATTTCGGGGTCGGAACGTACGAAGCCACCGTGTGGACCTGCGACCTCAGTGCCGAATACGTGCGGATCAATTCGGAATACCGAACCTGAACACGCAACGATGCAGAAAGATTTTCTCTCGATCCTCGACTGGACTATCACCGACCTAGAGCGTTGCCTCGACGTCGCTGCACAGCTCAAGCGAGAGCGCATGCAGGGCCGAAACGCGCCGACGGCGAGCGTGCTCGACGGTCAGCATGTCGCAATGCTCTTCGACAAGCCCTCACTCCGAACTCGCGCAACGTTCGAGATCGCGGTGCGTGAGTTAGGTGGTGAAATCATCGAACCGCACGCCGATTCGACACTGGATAAGCGCGAAGCGCTCTCCGACGTTGCGCGTAACCTCGAACGGTGGGTCGCGGCGGTGATTATCCGCACATATGCGCAGGAGCGTGTCGTGGAGGTCGCCCGCGCCACGACCCGGCTCCATGTTATTAACGCACTCACCGACGCAGAGCATCCCTGTCAGGCACTGGCAGACATGCTGACCCTGCGCGAGCACTGGGGCAGCCTGGTCGGCCGAATACTGACGTTCGTCGGCGACGGCAACAACGTCGCCACTTCGCTGGCACAGGCCGGTGCCATGCTCGGTGTCCGGGTCCGGCTGGCCTCGCCAGAAGGATACGGATTATCCGATCGCGTTATCGACGCGGCGACGGCCTGTCAGCCGTCGGCGTCGGTTGAGCGATTCATTGATCCGCACAAGGCCGTTGCCGGTGCCGACGCAGTCTATACCGACAGCTGGACGTCAATGGGACAGGAAAGCGAGGCCGGGCGAAGGCGGAGCGTCTTCTCATCCTACCAGGCGAACACTGCACTGATGGCCAAGGCGAAGCCTGGGGCCTTATTTCTGCATTGCCTGCCAGCACATCGTGGTGAGGAGGTCACGGACGAAGTCATCGATGCGCCAACATCGGTAGTCTTTGACCAAGCCGAAAACCGACTCCACACTGAGAAAGCGCTTCTCGCTATGCTGCTGACCGACCAGTCGTTGACTACGGGCGCGCACCCTTCGCACCAATTCGGCTAAGCCGGCTAGACTAGACTTTCTACCTCGAAAGGACGCCACCGACGATGCTCGAAACGATCGAACAATCCAATGGCTGGTTAAACGGCTATGTGTGGGGCACGCCTATGCTCATCCTTCTAATGGGCACGGGCGTGGTGTTGACGGTTTTAACAAGAGCCGTTCAGTTCAGGTATTTGGGCTTCGCGCTTAAAGAGGTGCTGGGAAAACTCACGCAGCGGACTACGGGCACCGGTGACGTGAGTCCGTTCCAAGCGGTGTCTACCGCATTGGCGTCGACCGTCGGTACTGGCAACATCGCAGGTGTGGCCACCGCTCTGACATTGGGTGGTCCGGGTGCGCTGTTTTGGCTCTGGCTGTCTGGCCTACTCGGTATGTGTACGAAATTCGCTGAAATCGTGATCGCGTTGCACTACCGCGAACCGGACGCTACGGGCACCATGCGCGGCGGCGCCATGTATACGCTGCGTAAAGGACTCGGGCTGCCATGGCTGGGCGGAATCTTTGCGCTGCTCACTGCTGTGGCTGCGTTCGGTATTGGCAATATGGTGCAGGCGAACTCGGTGGCCGACAGTCTGCAATCTAGCTTTGGTGTCGACGAGAGGATTACCGGCATCGTCCTCATGGCACTCACAGCAGCAGTGATCCTTGGTGGCATCCAGCGAATCGGCCAGGTAACACAGGTGCTTGTGCCATTCATGAGCCTGCTCTACCTCGGCGGCGGTTTACTGATCCTTCTGCTCCACTATGCCGACCTTCCT
>DBHR01000062.1 GCA_002296225.1 Acidobacteria bacterium UBA823
TTATGGCGGGCGAGCGGCGGTATCAGGCCGCGGTGCAGGTTGGCCTAGATGAGGTTCCGGTCGTAATTAGAGAGGCCGACGACGCCGAGGTTATTGAGATCGCGCTGATCGAGAATATTCAGAGGAAGGACCTAACGCCATTTGAAGAGGGCGAGGCTCTCTCTTTGTTATCCAGTAAGCACGGGCACACCCACCAAGAGCTGGCGAAACGCTTGGGGAAGTCCCGTTCGTCGATTACCGAGTCTCTCTCAATCCATTCTATTCCAGAAGAGGTTAAGAAGTTATGTCGGCTGGCCGACATTGACTCTAAATCGTTGCTACTGGAGATAGTTAGGCAGTCAACTCCACAGGAAATGATGGCGCTCATAGAAAGGATCGCGGCGGATGGAATTCCGACACGTGAGCAACTCCGTAGGGAGAAGGCAAAAATTCGATTAGTTAAGCCGGGCCGGCCGAAGGCTTACGTGTTTCAGTTTAAGGCGCCGACAAGGGATTTCAAGTTGCGTTTGAGTTTTCGGAAAACTCGCGTTGAGCGCAAGGAGGTTATTGCTGTCCTTGAAGGTATCATCGAGGAACTCAGGCGGTCTAAGGGTTAATCGGAGTGAACACCTAATTTGCCATTTCATTTCCATTTCGAAGTGTCCAGCCAACCTGCATTGGACCGTCCCTTTCTTTTACACTGTCTACTTTTATTGGAAACTGGTAACGAGCTGGCCCAATCTGGCCAGGGCTAGTCGATAGCATTCTCAGCGGCTGACCTTGCCCTCCCTGAAAGCGGCTTCGGCCTCGGTAATGAATGTAGCTATAGTTATCAGGCTGAATCAGTTGGGACCCTCGGTCCATCCGGGTTGTCCTTAGTTATTGGGTCTGATAATCACCGTTATGTTAAGTTATGGATGTTAAGAATAGGCTGATTTGTAGGCGCGCCTTAATCCCTTAATAAACGCCTGAGAATCCCTCCACCCCAAGTACCGAGTTCTAGCCGGACCGTGTTATGGTTTTTGGTAATGTTCACGCTCTTCGATCGTTACCTAATCCGAGAGATCGTTCGACCATTCCTGTTGGCGCTCCTGGTCTTCACGTTTATCTTGATGGTCCCGCCCCTTATGGACGTCGCCGAGGAGTTAATCGCCAAGGGCGTGCCATTCTCAACAATCGCTCGGATCATGCTCACCCTGATTCCCCAGGCTCTGGGAATCACGATCCCGATGTCGTTTCTCGTCGGGTTGCTAGTCGCCCTTGGCCGGCTTGAAGCCGACCGAGAAATTGTGGTTCTCCAGGCCTGCGGTGTGAGCCTGAGCCGGTTACTCCGCCCGATTCTCTCCCTGGCGACCATTGCTGCCCTCGCGACTGCTTACGTTCTAGTTGTGACCCTACCCAACGCAAATCAGTCCTTCCGCGAGCTCACTTACTCGATCATCGCATTGAGGGCCCAGGATGAGGTGAAGGCTCGGGTGTTCTATGAGGACTTCCCGAACGTAATCCTGTATGTGCGTGACGCTCCCCTGGGTTCATCCGAATGGACCGACGTCTTCGTCGCGGACACCAGAAATCCCGACCGGCCGGATATCTTTTTGGCGGAACGAGGCCGGATGCTTATTAACAGCAAAGACCGCCGGGTCGGTATCCTGCTCGAGAACGGTGCCCAGCACCAAGTGGCCCCGGATCTTCCGGAGGAACACGAGGTTTATGAATTTGAGCGGATGGTCATGAGCCTCGACCCAGAAACGGTCTTTCCCCGGGTCGGACCACAACGTGGCTACCCCGAGCTAACCCTGACCGAACTCAGGGCCGAGGCGACCCGAATGAAGGACGCTGGCTTGTCACCGCATCGGCCGATCATGGAACTTCACCGAAAATTCTCAATTCCGACGGCGTGTTTCGTCTTCGCCCTGATTGGCCTGGCTTTTGGCGTCAGAGGGCGGAAGGACGGTAAGCTCCCAAGCTTTGCCATCGGGATTGCGTTCATCTTTGCTTACTACGTCTTCATGTATCTAGCCGAGGCCGGTGCTAAGGGCTCCGTGATTTCTCCCCATCTGGCGATGTGGATACCTAATCTAGCCCTTGGAATCCCAGGACTCCTGTTCGTATGGCAGCAATCCGTGAAGGTGCATCGCCAGTTGAGTGTCCCTGCGTTTTTCCGGTTTAGCTTCCAAAAGGTCCCCCCAACTCTCACGGTTCGCCCCGAGTCACAGGGCCACGTGAAGCAGTTGGAGCCTGTCCCTGAGGCCCGGAAAGTCTGGATGCCGCGGTTGAACCTACTCGACCGATACGTTCTCCGCCACTACCTTCGGGTTGCCAGCTTATCTTTCGTGGGAATGTTGGGAATCTTCTACATTGCGACCTTCATCGACCTTTCCGACAAATTATTTAAGGGCGAGACGACCGGTCAAGCCCTACTCGAATATTTCTGGTACGCCACACCTCAGTACATTTATTATGTCCTACCAATTTCGGCGCTTGTTGCCACCCTCGTTACGATCGGCCTTTTGACGAAAACATCCGAACTCGTCGTTATAAAGGCCTGCGGAATAAGCCTTTATCGGGCAGCTGCGCCACTGGTCCTTTTCGGCGCTTTGTTAAGCGGTGTTCTTTTTGGCCTCGGCGAAACTATCTTGGCCTCATCAAATCGGCGCGCTGAGGCCATTCGTCACGTTATTCGTGGCGGGTCCCCTCAAACCTTCGACGTGCTGAACCGAAAATGGATCGTGGGTCCCAAGGGGGCTATCTATCACTACACCTACCTGGATCCCGAGCGCCTCGAGCTTAACGGCTTGTCGGTTTTTGAATTCGCCGGTTCTCCATGGCGACTAAGGAAGCAGACCTTTGTTAATAAAAGCAGGTTTGTGACCCCCGCCCGAGAGAGGCGACCTAGCGACCCGGCAGGTGTGCAAGCCGAGGCACTCCCCCCCAACGAGGAGTTCGCTTGGGACAGCCAGGGGATTTGGGTGAGATCGTTCGATGACGAGCCTGGGGTAACGCCTTACAGGTTTATCGGCGATAGCCGGATTACTGAAACAAGCGTCTCCGAGTTGGCGCTACCCCATGCCGACTTTTTCGTAACCGAGCGTCCCGACGCCGACCGCATGAACTTCCGGCAGCTTGAACGCTACATCGGCGAGCTGCAAGCTAGCGGATTCGGCGCTGTGCAGCTTCTGGTCGCCTTGCAGCGGAAACTTTCCTTTCCCGTCATTACCATCGTTATGACCCTCATAGGAATTCCCTTCGCGGTAATGACTGGCCGCCGTGGTGCTATGTACGCCATCGGCATCGGCTTGATAATCGCTATCGCTTATTGGATCACGATCAGCGTCTTCGGCGCCGTCGGCGCCGCGGGGCTTTTGACACCGGTCTTAGCCGCCTGGGCCCCAAATATTCTTTTTAGTGCCGGGGCTGGCTATCTCCTCCTTACCGTGCGTACCTAGTCTTCGCGTTCTAGTCGAACGTCGTCCAGCCATATCACCCCAGCCGTTGCCGGCGCGGTATTTACCGTGTCCACCACGAACAGCAGCGAAGCTCTGGACTCCACACGAAATAGCTCGTTTACCCCCGGCGCTAAAGACTGCATGTCTTGAAGTCGCACTGTTACATCACGGGTCTCGGTGTTCACATATACCGACCGACGCCATCGAACGGCACCCTCATTCCCGGTTCTCAGTTGAACCGCCAACCGCTGCGGCGCGTCGCCTCGAACCCTGAACCGAATCCTGTCGAAACGTCCTAAACTCTCGAGCCCGTCACGGACAAGGGCCACGAAGGGGTCCACGCTCTCGCTGTCCGACAGGGCATAGCGGAATGCTAACTCCCGCCCCTCGGGCGAAACCGTGCTATCAACAGCCGCCAACGACTCCTTTTCGTGCTCGACGGTCCATTCTGAAATTTCATTTTCGTTTGTGAATAGCGCCACTGAGGACAATTTTGACGTTTCTCTTTTCGACGGCTTTGACGCAAGATTTCCCGCAACCACGTAAATTGGGTTTCCCAGAATCCAGGGAACCGAGGGTGATCCAGGCGCCGAAGGCAAAGCCACCTCCGCCCTGAACACGCTCGGTTTACCAGACGCCCGATAGCTGAGTTGGGGGAACCTCGTTCGGCGCACTACGGCCCCGTTTTCAAATAACCGAATTTCTCCACCCGGTGGCAGGTCCGCTTTCACCTCGACATCGAATGGGCCTCCGACCGGCACGACTCCCCCGCTTCTGATAATGCCGTCCGCGGAGCGAATGAAAAAATTAAATCGTCCCGGGCGTGCGAGTGCATCGATGACCGTATACACGCGACCGTTCCGGAGTCCCTCCAAAAGCGCGGCACCATCGGCCGCAGCATTGCCGGTCCACGCTTCATCCAGTAGAACTCGGATTCCAAAGGTACGAAAAACCTGCTCGTAAGACGGGAACGAAAACGGCTGAACGCGCGCCCCGTGCGCGTCTGAACCCGCGAGTGCCACAACGCGTTGCCGCTGCGTTAGGCCATCCCATCGGAGAAGGAGTTCAGTGGGTCGATCGAAAACCTCGGCAATCGCCTGAGGACTTCGCATCGGATAGTGCAGCATAGCCAGGACCAACCGAAGCCACGATTCATCTCTCCACGCACTGTCGGCGTTCAGCCACTCGAGACCATCTACAGTTGTTGTCCAGTCCTGCCAGCGAAGTGAATTCTTCGGAGACCCAGGATGAGCCGCCACCCCGAAACCTCCAAGCCGGGCAATGTCCTCAGCCACATCGCGAGCCTCGCCGCCAAGAGGATACGGCGCTTGACGCTGTCCGATAGATAGGTAGTGGCCGCCCGTTGTGCTGACTTCGATTCCGTCCAATACCAAAACGTTTGCGTGATAACGAGGGGCCTCAGGTGTCCGTGTTCCGTCGCCGTGATCGGTTACAACGACGAAACCCAGTCCAGCCGTCGAAGCCGCCTCCGCCACCTCTTCGATTGTGGAGGTGCCATCAGATCGACTCGTGTGGACGTGGAACGCACCGGCCACCACCGGCAAAATGCCTTCCGTAGATGAAGCACCGTCATTGCTGCGACGGCCAACCTCAAGGTTTAGAGCGGAGTCTGGAAGGCTAAGAACGGTGACCAGCGCAAGGACGACGACCGCCCCGGTCGTCACTCTTGTTCCCGTTTGGGACATGGCGTGCTCGGCGAAATCACTCGCGACAGCCTGCCGCTGAAGAACCCGAACGTCGCTCGGTTAGAGCCCCGCGTCGTTTTTCAGCGCCTCGGCCTTGTCGGTTCGTTCCCAGGTGAAATCCGGTTCAGTCCGCCCAAAATGACCGAACGCCGCGGTTTGTTCGTAAATCGGCCTACGAAGATTAAGTGATTCTATGATCCCCTTGGGCGTCAGCTTGAAGTGAGAACGAACGAGATCGCTTATTTTTTCGTTGCCCACGCGGCCGGTTCCGAAAGCATCAACAAGAACGGAGACCGGCTCCGCGACGCCAATAGCGTACGCAAGTTGGACCTGAACCCGCTCCGCCAATTCAGCCGCCACGCAGTTCTTCGCGATATAGCGCGCCATATACGAGGCCGAACGATCGACTTTCGTGGGGTCCTTGCCTGAAAAAGCTCCCCCGCCATGAGGGGCCGCACCGCCGTAAGTGTCAACGATGATTTTTCTGCCCGTGACGCCGGCGTCACCATGTGGCCCCCCGACAACGAATCGCCCAGTCGGGTTCACATGATACGTCGTTCGACGATCAAGCATCGCTTCAGGAATGACAGGCTTGATGACATGGGTGATTACGTCGTCTCGCATTTCTTCCGGACTGACCGCCGCGGCATGTTGACTGGACACAACCACGGTGTCGACTCGCACCGGCCTGTCGCCGTCGTATTCGATCGTGACCTGCGACTTCCCATCAGGCCGAAGATACTTTAGCGTGCCACTCCGCCGAGCCTGCGACAATCCTCGACATAACTTATGTGCTAGCTGTATCGGAAGCGGCATTAGTTCGGGACTCTCTCGGCACGCGTAGCCAAACATGAGTCCTTGGTCGCCCGCGCCGCCCGGGTCCACCCCCATCGCAATATCCGGAGACTGGCCGTGGATCGCCGACAAGACAGCACATGTCTCGGAGTCAAAACCGAACTTGGCACGGGTATATCCAACGCGCTCGATAGTTTCACGAACGATCTGCTGAAAGTTCACGTAGCACGTCGTCGTTATCTCTCCCGCGATGATGGCAAGGCCGGTTGTGACGAGCGTCTCGCAGGCAACACGTCCGGAAGGATCTTTTTCAAGGATCGCGTCGAGAATTGAATCTGAGATTTGATCAGCGATCTTGTCCGGATGCCCCTCGGTGACGGACTCCGATGTGAACAGGTGACGACCCACACGGCTCATAACACGAACTCCCTATTTCAGCGCCGAGATGACACGTGGAATCCCGACGGATAAACCCTCTTCACTAGGAATCGGCAATATACAACCCCACGGGGCCCTTGCGATCTGAACACGTTAACAAACCGCTCGGACACCGGTCAACTGAATCAGCCGCCAATCACCACAAAGACGAGCCGCTGTCAGGGTTCGAACGCGGGCGAAATGTTAGCTCACTTACGTGGATGGTGCTTGTCGTAAATTCTCTTTAGGCGTGCACTATGAATATGTGTGTAGAGCTCTGTTGTTGATAACTTGACGTGACCTAGCATCTCCTGAAGCTTTCGCAGGTCCAGACCTCTATTGAGTAAATGGGTGGCGAATGAATGCCGCAGCTTATGCGGGCTTAGGTCACGAGCAAGACCCGCCTTTTTTCCGTATCCTTTCAGTGCCATCCAAAACCCCACACGAGTGAGCTTTTGCCCTCGGGTTCGGGTGGGGCCTTGGGCGTTAACAAACAACATTGGTGATCTGCGCCCGCCTAGCAACTTGCTGCGTCCGTTCTCCAGGTAACGCTTCACCCAGACCACTGCCTCTGCGTGGATTGGCACTTTCCGTTGCTTCGAACCTTTACCCATACAAATAAGATATGGGTACGGATCTGCATCAAAGTGAACATCCGAAGGCTTAAGCCCGAGAAGCTCCGACACCCTTAGGCCCGTCGCATAGAGCAGCTCGAGTGCAGCCCGATCTCGGAGCCCACGCGCCGTCGTCGTATCCGGTTGATTCAATAATTTATCGACCTCATCAAGTGATAAATCCTGCATCAACTTTCGCGAACGTTTAATTTTCTCAAGCTCCTTGGCCGGGTCCGTCTTAATCTTCCAACCCAAACCGTTCCCCTTCCAGGCCAAGAAGGCATAAAACCCTCTGATTGTTGACGCCGTCCTCGCGACCGAGCGACTCTCCAACCCTCGCTTGGTAGGGCCAGGTTTTACCCAACCGTCCTCCTGGAGTTCGGTAAGAAACCTCTCAAGTTGTGTGCGTTTTAATCTGTAGGCGGGTTGTTTTTCTCGAGTTGAGAACTTGGCTAACCGCTTCAAATCACCGCGATAGCTCTTCAGCGTATTAGCCGCATGGCGGTCTTCCCGCTCAAGATGCCTTAGGTAGGCCTGAATCAACTGTTCTGTCGTTGGGCGCTTCGAAACTCTCATCCTTAACTACCAGGCCGTAGAGCCCGCAGTCCTCGCACCGCCTGCCTCGCACATATATCTGGACGCTCCCAACACCGAGGACGTCTTAAAGCGCGATCCGCCGTTGTATGTCACGGCTAGTCCGTGTAGGGTACCACCGCGCTAATTGATGGAATTAAAATACGAAACCGGTTGCGGTGTTCCTGAAGAACCGGTGCCAAACCGCACCTGCGTCAGATAGCCTTGTCCCCAACCATCCTTATCGCTGGCCTCGGCGATCTCGGCGCCGTCGTGCTTGAACTCTTGGCGCGGGAGCGCTGGCCGGGCCGGATCATCGCGGGCAGTCGGGATCTCGGTCGCACCCAGGCCCGGGTGAACCTCGCAAGACTCGGCGCAATCGCCCAAGGGTGCCGTCCGGTGTTGGAAAGCGTTCATTTAGACCTTGACGATGAAGCTCAGACCGCGGATCTCATCCGGCGGGTTTCACCCGATGTAATCCTCTCTACTGCAACCCGGCAATCGTGGTTGATACCGGAACGACTTCCAAATCGCCCGCGCATGCGCCTGGCCGGTGCCGGGTTTGGCGTTTGGTTGCCTATTCATCTCGATCTGTCGGTAAAGCTTATGCGGGCGCTTCGTGAGTCAGGCGTTGGCACGCACACCCTCATCGCTCCGTTCCCGGATGTGGCGAATCTTGTCCTTTCACGCCTCGGGATGCAACCAACCTCTGGTGTCGGAAACATCGATGAGATCGTACCGAAAGTCGCGACATTTGCCGCAACCCGACTCGGGGTTTCGATAGACGAGATTGAAGTTACACTCGTTGCCCACCACGCGTTCGGAATTCATGCATTTAAACCATCCGACCGAACTAGGCCACCGCACTTTCTTCGTGTTGCCCACAATGGCACGGACGTAACGAAGGAGTTCGACAGTGAGGAACTGCTGTGTCGGCCATATCCGCTTCCTCCGGGCCCAGCGACCCATTTTCTAACAGCTGGGTCCACTCTAAGGTTGATGTGCGCTCTCACCAGCAGGGAGACTCGTCTCCACGCGCCCGGCCCCGAAGGGCTTCCTGGGGGCTATCCAATATTGGCCGGGCCTAGTGGGGTCCGCGTTCCGGTGATACCTAACTTGTCGCGGCAGGAAGCGATTGAAATCAACGAACGTTCGCATCCATTCGATGGTATCGAAATGATCGAGCCTGACGGCACGGTGGTGTTCCGGCAGGAGGCAGTCGATATAATGGACCGCGAGCTCGGATATCGGTGTTCCCGGCTGGACCCAGCGGATATTAGCAACCGGGCCGGCGAGCTTCTGCGCCGCTTTCGTCTATACGCGAAGCGGCACGGACTTCAGGTGGGTTAAGAGGGCAAACACCAGTTGGCTGTTTCCCCGCCCCGCCTTCTTGTATTCTGACCTCCATGTCGTACTCGACAGACACGTCTAAAGCACTTTTCGACCGCTCGTCCAAGGTCCTCGTGGAGGGAGGCAGTTCGCCCTCACGCGGCCCGGCCAATTATGGCGGCTACCCACTCTTCATCGAGCGCGGCCAAGGGGCCCATGTATTCGACGCCGACGGGAACCAATACCTTGATTGGATGATGGCCTATGGCGCGCTGCCACACGGGCACGCACACCCTCGTATCGTCGACGCGGTTTCAGAGGGTGCAAAGACCAGCACGCTCGTGGCCGCGGCGACCGAAATCGAAGTTGAGGTCGCCGAACTTATTCAGCGGATGGTGCCTTCAGCCGAGCGCGTCAGGTTCGCCAATACTGGTACTGAAGCAACGATGGCTGCCATCCGGCTGGCCCGCGGCTACACGGGCCGCCAGAAATTCATCAAGTTCGAGGGGCACTACCACGGGTGGTACGACGATTTCCTCGTCAATGCGCATCCGCATCCCGTGACGTCCCTAGGGCACCGCCATGACCCCGTGAAGATCGCCGATAGTTCTGGTCTTAATCACCGGGCCCTAGACGACACGATCCTCGTTCCGTGGAACGATCTATCTGCCGCAGAGCGCGCTTTAGAGAACAATAAAGGTCAGGTCGCAGCCATCATCACTGAAGGAATTATGGCAAACATGGGGGTGATTCCTCCCCGGCAAGGCTACCTAGAAGGCCTTAGAGAGTTGGCGCGGACCAATAACGCCTTGTTCATCCTCGATGAAACCGTTACGGGTTTTCGGATTGCGGCCGGCGGCTGCCAGCAACACTACCAACTGGACCCCGACATCTCGACATTCGGCAAAGCGCTTGGGTCAGGCCTCCCAGTGGCAGCTTTCGTTGGACGGGCGGAAATAATGGAGGCGCTCGCTTGGGGGGGCGTCCTGCACTATGGAACGCAAAACGCATCACGCATCGGCCTCTTCGCCGCTCGAGCAAATCTGCAAATGCTAGCTGAAGACAACTTCGCTGCATTCCGGCACACTTGGAAAATTGGCGAGGCCCTCGTAGCCGGCCTTCAAAGCGTCTTTCAGGAGACCAAGACGCCAGCGATTGTGCAGAGTGTTGGGCCCATGCTTCAGATTCTCTTTACTGAACAGCCACAGATCCATGACTACCGTGAATTCTGCGCTTTTGTTGACCGAGGCCGATATCAGCGATTCGCACGCGCGCTCTTTCCGCATGGCATCTACATGACACCAGCTTCGGGGCTGCATTCCGTCGCCACTCTAGTACACACGCAAGAACACGTGGAGGCGACACTCGTCGCTGCGCGGAAGGTGTTAAGGGACGGTGGCAGCTCCGGATAGGACATCGGCCGGTTCGCTAGCCGGCAAAGTCGCTGTGGTGACCGGCGGAGCTTCGGGGATCGGCCGAGCCACCGCCTTCCTGTTTGCAGAGGAGGGCGCCGCCGTGACTGTCGCTGATGTCGATGCTGTCCAAGCGCAACAGACCGTACAAACCATCATTGATAGGGGGTCTCGCGCGCTTTACGTGCGCACTGACGTGACCAGCGATGAAGCTTGCCAGAACGCCATAACACGCACAATTGAAGAGTTTAGTTACCTCGATGTGCTATTCAATAACGCAGGAATCATCCACCGGACTTCGGTTCCAAATACTGCCGAAGCGGATTGGGACCGAGTCATGGCTGTCAACGTCAAGGGCGTCTACTTGATGTCGAAATACGCCATTCCGGTGATGGCACGGGGCGGGTCAATTATCAATACGGGTTCTGGCTGGGGGCTTGTCGGCGGACACGATGCGGCACCCTACTGTGCGTCAAAGGGTGCCGTGGTGCAGTTGACCCGCGCAATGGCCATCGACCATGGCGCTCAAGGGTTGCGGGTCAACTGCGTATGTCCTGGCGACACCGACACGCCGCTACTGGCCCAAGAGGCTG
Source organism: Acidobacteria bacterium UBA823 (assembly GCA_002296225.1). Taxonomy (GTDB): domain Bacteria; phylum Acidobacteriota; class Vicinamibacteria; order Vicinamibacterales; family UBA823; genus UBA823. The sequence goes on from DBHR01000062.1 coordinate 10,865, forward strand.
AGCAATTGGGCATCAACGAGCAGACCTTTCGCGCCCAGGCCGCCGTCAGGCCAATCGGCCGAGTCGGGAGACCTGATGACGTTGCGCGTGCGGTGCTGTATCTGGCAAGTGAGGCCTCGGAATTTGTGACGGGTGCAACCCTCGTGGTTGATGGCGGTGGCCTCGCAGGGCAGGCGCCATGAAGGGCCTAGCGAAAAAGCGTGTCCTCATTACGGGTGGCGCCAATGGTATCGGCGCGGCAACGGCTTCGCGGTTTCTCGATGAAGGAGCCCGGGTCAAGGTATTAGACCGTGATGCTGAAGGGTGCGCGCGCCTTGAGCAACAGTTCTCGTCACTCGCCACCTCTATCGTCGCTGACGTCACCGACGTCGATGCGGTTGCCACGGCCTTTGAAAATATCGATGCGGTATGGAACGGACTCGATATCCTGATTAACAACGCTGGGATTAGCCTGCCGCACGCCTTCATGGAGGTCAGGCCTGAAGACTGGAGCCGAATCCTCGACGTGAACCTTAACGGCGTATTTCATGTGGCACAGGAGGCTGCACGGCGCATGAGCACCGCTGGTGCCGGCGTCATCATCAACATGGGGTCAACCAATGCGTTGATAGGGATGCCTCGCTACGCTGCCTACAACGTCTCGAAAGCCGGAGTCGTTGCTCTGACCCGCACTATGGCACTTGAGCTTGCCCCCAACATACGCGTCAACGCGGTTTGCCCAGGGTATGTCTTAACTCCGATGCAGCAGGCTGAATATACCGCTGAAGAAATGGCCGGATTGAACGAAAAGGTGCCGCTTGGCCGCCATGCTGCGCCAGAGGAAGTGGCGGCATTGTTCGCCTTCCTCGCCTCGGACGAAGCTCCGTTCATTAGTGGGCAGGCCATCGTGATTGACGGAGCGGAACTCGCCGGCGGTCTCGCCAGTCGATGAAGCCCAGCCGAGTCTCCCTCCAGAAGAATTGCTGGCCTCGACCTAAGGACCCAACCAGGATCCACGCGCCCCGGCATCCTTAGTCATCTCCTTATGGCCTACCGCTCAGTTTGCCTCGCTGCCTCATTCACAATTCTCTTGTGCTGTCCCCTATTCGCGCAAACTGTAGGCTCTACCAGCGAACGGCGAACCATGACCGCCGAACGTATGACCGATGAAGAGACCATAGAACTTGACGGACTACTCGATGAGGCTGCCTGGCAGCGTGCCGTGCCGGCAACCGACTTCATTCAGCAGGACCCAGTTCTTGGCGGAACACCCACCGAACGCACCGAGGTTCGAATCATTTACAGCCGGAACCATCTATACATGGGAGTTCTATGCTTTGATTCCGAGCCTGACAAGCTGCTCGGCAACACGATGAAGCGAGACGAGTTTCTCCGTGCTGATGACCGCTTCATGTGGGTCATGGACACCTTCCTGGACCAACAGTCAGGTTATTTCTTTGAAATGAACCCTTCGGGACTGATGGCCGACTCGTTAATGGGATCCGGAGGCGCTCAGAGCCGTGAATGGGATGGCATTTGGGACGCGAAGGTCTTGCGGAGCCACCTTGGGTGGACGCTCGAAATTAAGATTCCTTTTCGGACGCTCAACTTCGACCCGGATGGTACCGCGTGGGGCATTAATTTTCAGCGCACCATTCGGCGAAAAAATGAAGAAAACCTTTGGACTGGCTACTTACGCAATCAACAGCTGCGGCAGATGTCTAATGCCGGCTTACTCGAAATCGATATTCGGGGTGGAGGTGTAACACAGGGTCTAGGCCTTGACGTTAAGCCCTACCTAACTGGCGGGAGCTCCGAATCCCCTGGTCGCGACCCGGTTGTCCCATTGTCTAGAACCACGGACCTTGGCGTGGACCTCTTTTACAACGTGACGCCAAGTCTTCGAGCCAATCTCACTGTCAATACCGATTTTGCACAAACCGAGGTTGATCAAAGGCTGGTAAACCTAACGCGCTTCCCTCTTTTCTTTCCAGAAAAACGTGATTTCTTTCTTGACGGTGCCACTTTCTTCGAGTTTTACGTTCCACGACGTCGGCAAAATTCAAACATCGCAGTGCAGCCGTTCTTTAGTCGGAGAGTTGGCCTCGACTCGAGTGGATTACCTCAAAAGATCGATTTCGGCACGAAGCTGACCGGGCAGCTGGGTCAACAGGACGTCGGCTTTCTCCATGTGCGTACTGGCAACGACACCGATCTCGCCGGGGAAGAATTTACGGTCCTTCGTGTGAAGCGGCGGGTTTTGGCTCAGTCATACGTGGGTATGTTTTACAGTCGACGTGCCAGTCGCACGACCACGCCAAACCCAGAACAAACGGCTGGCCTTGATTTCAGGTTGGCAACTTCTACATTCAGAGGGTCAAATAATCTTGAGTTTAACGGCTTCTTTCTTTGGAACACCGATACAACGAAAACCACGGCTGGTGAAAACCTCGCCTACGGCGTCCGACTCGATTATCCGAACGACCGCTGGGAAGCGCGGATGGCCTTCACGGAGGTCCAGCCGGACCACGGCCCAGCCATCGGATTCACTCGACGAACGGGCTTCCGCGCCTACCAACCCCGCTTTCGCTTTGCACCTCGACCAAATCAACACCCGTGGCTTCGTCAAATGGCAGTTGGGTTTGACGCAGACTTGCGGACCGACATGAATAACGAATTCCTAACGCGACGTCTTGATTTCACGTTGCTTAGGCTGGAACTGCATACGCAAGACAATATCGAAATCAGCTTGGTGCCAACCTATGAGCGCTTAGAAAACGATTTTGAAATAACCAAGGGAGTGCTTCTCCCTGCTCAGACCGCGTATGACTTCGTTCGATTCCGAGTGGTCACCAACACTGCAACCCGTCGAGTGCTTGCGTCGAAGGCCCGCGTCGAAATTGGCAGCTTTTTTTCTGGGACCCGCGAAGAAATCGCCGTCTCGCTTGGGATTCGGCCTCGGCCAGGTGTCACTCTGAGCGTTGAGCAGGAGTGGAACAAAATCTCACTTGGGGCGGACAATTTTCAGGTCCGCCTCTATCGCTTTGTTGCCGACACACAGTTCAGTCCTTGGCTTTACTTGGTCAATAACGTGCAGTTCGATTCAATTAGTCAAGTCATGGGTTGGCAATCCCGGTTACGCTGGATCCTTGCTCCGGGAAACGACCTTTTCGTTGTCTACACTCAAAATTGGCTCGACCATGAGCTTTTCGATCGCTTTGCCACCTTGGACCGCCGGGCAGCTGCGAAATTCGTCTACACTCACCGCTTCTAGGATCAACTCTAGCTACTCGCGGAAAA
>DBHR01000102.1 GCA_002296225.1 Acidobacteria bacterium UBA823
GAGGGCGCTTATGCCGTTGCCGAGATGCCAGTCGGCCGCCACGACGAATTCGACGGCGCACCCTCGCCGCATCGACACCTGTGCGAAGTGGGCTCGTACGGCTTCCGCCTGAGAGCCCAGCACGACGATGAATCGGCTCACGCCGGCTGCCATGCAGGCCAGGATGGTCCGCTCGCCAAGCGAGAGTCCCAGAACCTCGTGCGTGGGCTTAGGGCCCTTCTCGAGGATGGACAATCGTCGACCTTCTCCCGCTGCGAGAATGACGCAGCACGGCACGTTAGTTTTGGGACCGCGATTATTCAACCAGCGCACCTACGATCTCTTGGGCCAACTCCGCCGTGGCGGCCGCGATCAGATTCGTTTTGGAGATCAGCGAGTCGACCCGGTGAAGGGGTTGCCCGTCAGTAGTTACGACACATCCTCCAGATTCTTCGAGAATGAGGGCCGCCGCCAGAAAGTTCTCAGGGGTTAGTCGGCCACGGAGATCCACATGCACGTCGAGCGCGCCGGTAGCCACCATCGTCATAGCCTGCGAGGCGCAGCCATAGGCGCGCACGCCTCGTGCGCGCTGCAGGAGTCTGCCGACCGATGGCGGTGGATCAAAATGATTGAGCTCACACGACAGAAAGGCGGTAGACAGCGTCTGCACTCCGGAGGTGTAGAGTCGCTGGGACCCATGGTACCCGCCGTTACCGCGGCTGGCCGTAAGGGGAAGGCGTTCGCGTAAGTCGCCGACCATGGCCCAGCAGACGTTGGCGGGCGTGATGGGACTGTCCGCGGGCAGAACGGCGACGCTCACCGCAGAGAGCGGTAGTCCACGCCCCCAGTTGTCGGACCCATCCACCGGGTCGACGACAAAGCGATAGAGGGGACGCCCGTCCCCAAATCGGACCTCGCCCGATTCCTCGGACCAAAGAATTCCGCTACTGAAATGAGTCTCCAGAACGCGCAGGATGACGGCATCAGCGGCAACGTCATAGGGCTGCTGGGCATCCCCTTTAGCGTTCTTTCGTAGCGGAAGATGGGTCGGGATGGTCTCGGTACCCAGATGGTCGTGGACGCTCTCGTGAATGTGACGCAACATGCGTGGAATGTCATCAACCCGGGCATCCATCTTCCGCGGTTCCACGAGGTTAGACATGGGTCCTTTTTTCCTTCTTCGCTCTGCGAACAGGGATCTCTTCCCTGTTGGGGGGCAAAGCCTTCCCAGTTTCAGAGCCTTACGTGGTCCAAAAAGGCCTGAACCTCTGCAACTGAACCACAGAGGCCGAGATAGTTGCGTCGGCGCTTCACAGGTGAGTTTAAGGCGGGCGCCGTAAGGCTGGTGCTCGAGGACGCGACCACCGTCGGTCACGTCGCGCGGGTACTAAACCTGAACTATTATACTCGGAAAGTCGAATCGCCGTACACTCGCTCATCCACGCGTGGTGGAGGTCCGCTATGACGCCCATTCTCATTCTTGTGATCGTGCTTGTTCTTATTGTCGCGCTGGCCGCGATGGTAATGGGTATCTTCAACAAGCTCATCACATATAGGAATCGCTACAAGAACGCGTTCGCACAGATCGAGGTCCAGCTCAAGCGGCGTTACGATCTGATTCCGAATCTCGTGGAAACCGCCAAGGGCTACATGAAACATGAGCGCGAGACGCTCGAAGCAGTGATCAGTGCCAGAAATCAGGCTGTTGGTGGTCTGCAGAAAGCCGCCCAGGATCCCGGCAACGCGGAGGCGATCCGGGGGCTGGCCGGTGCCGAGGGTATGCTGACCGGCGCTATGGGTCGACTGTTTGCGTTGGCTGAGAGCTACCCGGACTTGAAAGCGAATCAGAACATGATGCAACTCAGTGAAGAGCTGACATCGACCGAGAACAAAGTCGCGTTCGCGAGACAGGCCTTTAATGATGGCGTGACGACTTACAACACCTACCGGCAGACGTTTCCCACTGTCATGTTCGCCGGCATGTTTGGACACGCACAGGACGCCGCGCTACTGGAGTTCGAGAGCGAACAGATTCAAGACGTTCCCAAGATCTCGTTTTAAAAATGGCGACAGACTTCTTCGAGCGTCAAGACATCGCTAGGCGCAACACGGGCCGCCTCGTGCTCTTGTTCGTGCTCGCCGTGCTGGCGATCATGGTGTCAATCTACCTGCTCCTTGCGGTAACGATGGGCTACCTGAGTCGAGATCCCGAAACCGGGGCAATCGACTGGTCGCTTACTGGTGACCTGCAGCTGGTGGGCATTGCCGTTGTGGGCACGTTGGTTGTGGTGGGCGGCGGAACCCTGTTTAAGATTGCGCAGCTCAGGGGCGGAGGTCGGGTAATCGCGGACGAACTCGGCGGTCGGCGACTCAACCCCGACACCTCGGTTCCAGCCGAGCGGCAGCTCTTAAACGTCGTCGAGGAGATGGCAATCGCGTCCGGCACACCAGCACCGCCAGTCTATCTCCTAGATGAAGAAGAAGGGATCAATGCCTTCGCGGCAGGGTTCACGATCAACGACGCTGTGATTGGTGTGACACGCGGCGCGGTTGAGCGGCTGCCGCGCGACGAGCTTCAGGGTGTGATCGCGCATGAATTCAGCCACATTCTCAATGGGGACATGTGTCTCAATATCCGTTTGATCGGTCTCCTGAACGGGATCCTCATTATTGGCATATTGGGCTATTTCATGTTTCGGGTCTCGGCGTTTTCGAGTTATCGGCAGCGGCGATCCAGTCGGGATAGTAGCCCGCTGGCCCTGCTGGCACTCGGGGCAGGGCTAATGGCGGTTGGCTTCCTTGGAACATTCTTCGGCAATCTGATTAAGGCGGGGGTGAGCCGTCAGCGTGAGTTTTTGGCGGACGCCTCGGCTGTGCAGTTTACCCGCCAGGCGGCAGGCATCGCTGGCGCGCTGAAACGGATTGGCGGATTCCTGAACGGGTCGACGGTCCAGAGTCCGAACGCGCCAGAAGCCAGCCATATGTTTTTCGGCCAGGCCACATCCGGGCTCAGCGGCCTGTCTGCCACCCATCCTCCGCTTGCGGAGCGCATCCGGCAACTTGAGCCATCGTGGAATGGCCAGTTTGCCGAGGGGGTTCCACGGACAGGGAGCGCCTCCGCCCCACACCCTTCCGCCGCGGGCGTCGCCGGCTTGGCGGGCGCAGAGGCTGTCAATGGCGCCGCCGCACAGAGCGTGACAAGCGCAGTCGACCACATTGGGCAGCCGAATACCGCCCATCTTCGTTATGCCGCGGGACTTCTCGATGAATTGCCCACGGCGATCGTCGATGCCAGCCGCGAGCCGTACGGCGCGCGGGCCCTTATTTATGCCTTACTGATTGATCGTCGGACCGAGGCCCGAAAGGTCCAGCTCGCACACTTGTCCAGAGCCGCGGACCCGGGCGTCTGCAAGGAAACCCTCAAACTCCTGCCGCTTATCGAGCAACTCAACGCGAGGGTTCGACTTCCGCTCGTCGACATCACGCTGTCAGCGCTGCGCGCCTTGACCGACGCACAGTACCAGCAGTTCAAGCAAAACATTATCGAACTGGTGGAGGCCGACCGTACCATCGACCTGTTCGAATGGTCACTGCAGCGGATCCTCTTGCACGATTTGGAGGTTCAGCGTTTCAGCGCCACGCCTGGTCGAGTCCGATACCGCAAACTATACCGCCTTCAGCCGCACTATGAATTGTTGCTGTCAACGTTGGCCCATACGGGTCATCGGGACGAGGCTTCGGCTCGAGAGGCATTCGAGCAGGCCAAACGGCTTGCGGCCCTGCCGCAGGCACGTTTCCGACAGGGCGAAGAGTGTGGGCTTGAGGCGGTGGATGCCGCGCTGACTGTTCTGGAGGAAGCCGCGCCACGGGTCAAGCGACAGGTGCTTCAGGCGGCCGCAGCGTGCATCGCCGCCGACCGGAAGGTCACCATTGCTGAGGCGGAGTTACTGAGAGCGATATCTGCGTCGTTGGGTTGTCCAATGCCGCCGCTCCTATCCACGTGAGATGCTCCTCGTTCCGCTGGGCAGAGATTGCGGAACCTCCAACCAATTTGGCGTCTCCAAGGGGACTCGCACTTATGTGGGCGCCGAAAATCAAAGGAAAGGCGCTGATCGCGTCCTGAGTCTACCGCTGGCTGAGGGCGGGTTCAATGACGGGTGACGGCTCATGCGCGGGATCGCGAGCTTGACGCCATCCTCAACGATCGGCAATCTCTACGCCAAGCACCTGTCGGGGTGGCAATCCGCAGCGGTAGAATCAGCCGCAAGATCTACATGGGTAAGGGGCCATGTCGAAGAGAGACGCCTCCCGTCAGCGTTGCAGGATGTCGATCGCCAGAAGCGGGAGTGACAATCAAGATGTCCGGACCAGTCAAGGTGGAGGGGCAATGAAAGGGAAGATTACTCGACGTGATTTCCTGAACGGCACCCAGGTTGCAATCGGCGCGTCGCTCTTGAGTCCGTGGACGGAAGTGTTCGGGGCCGATGCATCGAACTTTCAGCTGGGCGCCGACGATTACCCGCCTGCCAAGACTGGCCTTCGCGGCAGCCACGACGGTTCATGGGAGACCATGCACGCGCGAGTATCCGGCGCGACCTGGCCGAAAGGCGATCCCGAGCGGGAATACGATCTTGTTGTCGTTGGTGCCGGTATCAGTGGCCTTTCCGCAGCGCATTTTTTCCGCAGGGAAGATCCCAGGGCCCGCATCCTGATCCTCGACAATCATGACGATTTTGGCGGCCACGCCAAGCGCAACGAATTCCAGGTGAATGGCGAGACCAGAATTGGCTACGGCGGTACCGAAT
>DBHR01000101.1:0-5327 GCA_002296225.1 Acidobacteria bacterium UBA823
ACATAATCCTTAAACGAAACGCAGAACCTGTGGCACTCAAGCCTCTACTTCTTCTGTCATACCTTGGCGTTTTAAGTCATCCCATGCTCGACTGGTTGAACACCTATGGCATCCGACTCTTGATGCCCTTCGAAGATCGCTGGTTTTACGGCGACGCAATCTTCATCATTGACCCATGGATCTGGCTAATGGCAGCCAGTGCTGTAGTGTTCGCGCACACAAGGTCGGCAACGAGCGTCGCCCTCTGGGTCGTCGTCGCTATTGCGAGCAGCGTGTTCGTACTTAACAGCGGCTTGGTACCAGCCGGAGCCAAGATAGTCTGGTCGGTTAGTCTTGGCTGCCTCGTGGGCATCCGAATCTGGCGTGGCGCTCAGTTGCGCACCACGCGAATTGCTCTGAACAGCCTCCTCGCGATTCTGTTTTATGCAGGGAGCATGGTCGTGGGATCGCGAGTGGCTCGGAGCCAGGCCCAGCAATGGTTAGACGACGGAGGCATCCAGGCCAGTGAAGTCATGGCTGGGCCGGTACCCGCCAACCCATTTGCACGGGATGTCGTGGTGCAAGGGACCGACAGGTACTACTTTCTTCGGGTCGACTGGCTAGCCGCCGAACAGATCCGTCCTTACGCCACGTCGATTGCGATTGGGGATACCACCGCGGTCGTAAAGGCTGCGTTAACCGCTCCGAAGATTCAGGGCACGCGACACTGGCTGCGGTTTCCAATCTACGAGGTGAACGAAACACCAAACGGCTATCAGGTGCTCATCAGTGATGCTCGATTCTCGCGGCGACTCGGCGGTTTGGGCGCGGTCCGCGTGGACCTCGATCAGCAGTTGAACGTGAAATAGGGTTGTCGGCTTTGATGACTGTTCTAAACAGTCCAGGACCAGAGATACCGGTCAAAACGCTATACAGTAAGGGCATGCTCAATAGACGGACATTCCTACTGGCTCCTCTGTCGGCCACACTGGTCCGGGTGGTCCGCGCGCAATCGGCGGCGCCGGGCAAGATGCTGCTCAGCATGCACCAGAACACGTCGGCCGCGGCAGGTTATCGTGGTGCACTCGAAGGTTGGGCAAGGGCCGGTTTTCAGTATGTCGAACTGGGTGCGCCGCAGCTCGCTGGTTTTCTCGAGAACGATACGTTGCCCGCGGCGAGGCGTGTTCTGACTGATTTAGGACTGACACCCGTCTCGGCCGCGACGGTCCTGCAGGACATTTGGCTTCCGGGTCCAGCCCGGGCGGTGTCGCTGGAGGCCTGGAGAAAGAGTTGCGACCAGTTCGCTAGCTTGGGCCTGCAGAAGATCTACTCGCCGTCCGTCACACGCCGGAGAGTCACCGCTGATGACTTTGCGGCAACGCCAGACTGTATCCGCGAAGCTGGGGAAATTGCTCGGGAGTACACCCTCACGGCGATGGTCGAGTTCACTCGTACGTCAACCCATCTGGCTACACTGACCTCATCGCTCGCGATGATTCGCGAGGCGGGGCATCCCAACGTTCGACCCATGCTCGACTTTTTTCATTTTTGGTCGGGACTGAGCAAGTTCGAAGACCTTGATTTACTCGAGCCGGGCGAGCTCGCCCATGCGCATTTCCAGGACCTACTCGATACACCCCGTGAGTTGATTAACAATGATTCACGGCTGATTCCCGGCGATGGCATCGCGCCGGTGGTCCGCATTCTCGAGAAGTTGGTCGAGAAGCAGTATGTGGGTGCGCTTTCGGTCGAATTATTCCGGTCGGAGTACGTCCAGGGTGATCCGTTCCAGGTTGCCAGCGAAGTTCGCAGGAAATGCGAAGGCGTGATGCGTCAGGCGCAGGTCTGGTAGTCCGAGATGCCAGAGTTGGCAACCGCAGGTTACACGCTGAAGCCACCCCTGAAGTGGGCAGGGGGAAAACGGTGGCAGGTGCCGTATCTGTATCCACTATGGGAGCAGCACTCCGACTGCCGCCTCATAGAACCCTTCTGTGGAGGGCTCGCCGTGACACTCGGTCTACGGCCGAAGCAGGCACTCCTGAACGATGTCAATCCGCATCTGATTAATTTCTACACTTGGCTCAAGAAAGGCCTCCACTGTCGTCTCGAGATGAAGAATGAGGAGGCGATATTCTACGCTTATCGGCAGCGTTTTAATGAGCTACTCCACGCAAAGAACGGTCAGACACGTGAGGCGGCTTCTCTCTTCTATTACTTGAACAGGACTGGCTATAACGGCTTATGTCGATTCAATAGTAGTGGCGAGTTCAACGTTCCATTCGGTCGTTACAAGAGCATTACTTATGTCAGCGATTTTTTAGACTATCGGAAGGTTTTTGACTGTTGGGAGTTTACAAGTCGTGATTTCTCAGTTCTCAAACTCGGCGAAACGGATTTCGTATATGCCGACCCACCGTACGATGTCGAATTCACGTCCTATACGAAGGACGGATTCACATGGGACGATCAAGTGAGGACCGCGGAGTGGCTCGGTCAGCATTCCGGACCTGTGATCTTGGTGAACCAGGCGACGCCTCGTATCGAAGCGTTGTATCGTCAAATCGGTTACACGATGCGGCACCTTAACGCGCCACGACGCATTAGTTCCAGTGGCGACCGGACACCAGCTCGCGAAATCCTCGCGATGCGGAACATCAACTTGTGACACCACGCACTTCCTTGACGGACCAAGCGTGAGGGCGGTTGTGCTTGGACGGGTATAATCTCGTTGTGTGCGGCCGTTACACGATTTCCAACCCAAGGAAGATTCTGGCCGAGTTGCTCATCGAAGATCACGGGCTAGACCTGCCAGCTCGCTACAATGTGGCGCCGGGCCAGATGGCGCCGGTGGTGGCGGCTGGCGAGGACGGTTCGCGGCGCCTAACCGAGATGCAATGGGGACTCGTGCCGTCCTGGGCCGACGACCCCGGCATCGGCCATCGCCTAATCAATGCTCGGGCAGAGACGGTAGCGGAGAAGCCAGCGTTTCGGGATAGCCTGGCCCGTCGCCGCTGCGTCGTTGCGGCGGATGGATTCTATGAATGGCAGAAGGGCCTTGGGGGTAAACAGCCTTACTTACTTCGCCTCGCCGGCGGTGCACCCTTTGGCTTTGCTGGCTTGTGGGATCGCTGGTGCGACCCGCGCGGACAGGTCCTTGAGACCTTCACCATCCTGACGACTGGCGCTAACAAATTAGTTGAACCGATTCACAAGCGCATGCCGGTCATCCTCGATCGCCAAGAGCGAGCGGCATGGCTGGTGTTGAGGGCCGAGCTAGGCGCTCTTAGCCTGCTGTGCGAGCCGTTTCCGGCGTCGGCGATGGAAGCGATCCCGGTGAGTGGGTACGTCAACAACACGGCCCACGACTCGGTAGAGTGCTTGAAGCCGCTCGCTTTGACAAACCCTAGGACACTTTTCTAGCTCAGCCCAACCGGAGGCTGGTAGAGGGCTAGCACCGTCGACGGCCAGCCCATCCAAAGTCCAAAACCCACCCGAGTGCGCTCGTGACGACAACTCGAAACGGCTCGAAAACGCTGAACCAATGATGGTGGTACGATGTGGCTCGTGAGAACTTTGGGTCCAGGCGTTCGGTGGCTTGTCTCGGTTACCGCCGTCGTCCAGGTGCTGCTGCCTGCCTGTCTGTTGGTCTGTGGGCCGATGAGCGCAGACGAGGGCGTCCAAAACCACCACGCGGAAGCGAACGGCACCCGGTGTCTGGCCCACGAGGAGCCTCAAGATTCTGAGGGTTCTCAGGTTCCCGACGCGCCTCCTTCGTGTGAGCGCACTCACAGTGGTGTCGCGCTCACTCGTTCAGGTCCAGAGAACACTTACTCCGACACGAGCCAGCGGTGCACTTATCGTGTCTTTGACCAATTGCTCGGCCACAGTGTTCTGAACGCGTGCGTATCGGTGTCCACCCTCACGATTCATTCCATCTATCCGCCGCCATCCCCGCTCGTTGCCAGTCTTCGGCTCTAGACCTCCACCCGTCTACTTTTGACGTAGGCCGTTCTGCTGGTTTCGGAAGTCTGATCGCGTTCGTGGAGGGACGAGTATGCGGTTTCGTATCCGCCCGCTGTTGATTTGTTGGCAATGTGTATGCCTAGGGATCTTTATGACCCCACTGCACGTTGCTGGCGAGGTGTTTGGGGAGCAGCTCCAGACATCCGTTCAAGACGGAGGTCATGCGCCACAGCAAATGCAACACGAGGATGGCGCCCAAACTACAGATTGGCGGCTGATGCAGGACGGCGTGCTTTTTCTCACGGCCAACCGGCAAGGCAGACCGAAGGGCGATACGGAACTTGTGTCACAGAACTGGTGGATGGGTATGGCCAGTCGGTCGCTTGGTCGAAGCACGCTCACGTTCACTGGTATGCTCAGCGGAGAGCCACTGACCATGAGTGGAAATGGCTACAGCGAGATCTTCCAGACCGGCGAGGCGTACCAGGGTCACGCCATTACCGACCGTCAGCATCCTCACGACTTCGTGATGCAGTTGGCCGCGGTGTGGCGGCTGCCGCTATCGAGCGGTGCTGGCTTCACCGTTGCTGGCGGACCGGTGGGGGAGGCAACCTTGGGGCCGGTTGCCTTCATGCACCGGCAATCGGCTTTCGAGAATCCGTTCGCGCCACTAGGGCATCATACGTTCGACGCGACCCACATCGTCAAAGGTATTGTCGCTGGGATGGTCGACCGTGGTCCATTTGCTCTTGAAGGGTCGGTGTTTCACGGCGGCGAACCCGACGAGCATCGTTGGGGCATTACTGATATCGGCGCGCTAGACTCGTGGGCGACTCGTGTTTGGTGGCGACCCAATCCTTCTTTAGCGGTGCAGGTCTCCCATGGGTTCTTGAAGAATCCGGAGGCACTCGAACCCGGTAATGTGCGCCGCACCACGGCATCAGCATCCTGGTTAAGTCAGTCGGACGCCGGGTTCACGGCGGTCACCGCTGCGTACGGTCGGAACCAGAAAGACCACACGGCTTCAATCTTTGATGCCTTGCTTGTAGAAGGAACACATCGGATGTCGCAACATGTTTTCTACAGTCGTGTGGAAGTGGTGGACGTGGAGACGGGGCTGCTATTAGGCGGGCACGAAGGCGAGGCAGATGGTCACGGGGCTCCGAGCACGGTCTTGGCGATGACAGTCGGCGCGCTTCTGGACTTGCCTGCGGTAAAGGGTTTTGAGCTGGGCCTTGGGGGGGATGTGACTTTCCACAGAAGTCCAGACCGATTAGCTGGGCTCTATGGGTCGTCTCCGGTTTCGTTCAAAGTGTTCTTGCGCCTACGCCTTCCGGTCCCAGCCATGGGAAGAATGCAAGATATGACGATGATGCGGCCGATGG
>DBHR01000101.1:5627-5878 GCA_002296225.1 Acidobacteria bacterium UBA823
ATATGACGATGATGCGGCCGATGGCTGGTCATGATATGACGATGATGCGGCCAATGGACCGTCGATGATAATAGCCCCGACCCAGTGTTCGGTGCCGGAGCGTAGAACGGAGACACGGGAAGCGCTACCTGGCTAAGAGGTTACGCGTCCACCGTCTCGAAGTAGCGAATACTCGGCTCTGTCTCGAACAGGCTGACGAGCTCCGCCAACAGTCCCGTTTCGGCACGCCACGCCAGATACTTCTCGTAGTG
>DBHR01000063.1 GCA_002296225.1 Acidobacteria bacterium UBA823
GGTATTCGCCACTAGCACAGATCGACGCTGAGAATTTTGAGGACCTTGAAGTGCAGTGGGTGTGGAAGGGCGACAATTTCGGACCCACTGTCGACAACATCCTTCGGTCTACCCCGCTCTATGTCAACGGGCGACTTTACACCGTCGCTGGACAGCGTCGCACCGTTGTCGCCATCGACCCGGCCACCGGTGAAACGCTGTGGACCTTCCGCGAACCACCTACCAAGCGGTGGGAACTGTCAATGCGGAAAAACTACGGTAAGGGCGTCGCCTACAGTGAGGTTGACGGTCAGGGTCGGATCTACGTTGTGACACCAGCATTTTTTCTTCACGCGCTCAATCCGGATACCGGCCACCTAATCGAAGCCTTCGGTGACAACGGTACAGTCGACCTTCTGGCTGACTTCGGCTACCCGTATGACCCCTATGACGGCATCTCGACGGACATCGGCTACATTACGAATTCATCCCCGCCTATCGTCGTGAATGACACGATCGTCGTTGGCAACGCGCACGAGCAGGGTTACCATCAATCCCGGCGGGAGAACGTTCCCGGACACATCCTGGCCTACGACGTCAAGACGGGCGCACACAAATGGAAGTTCAATGTCATTCCGCAGCCAGGCGAATTTGGCCACGAGACCTGGGAAAGCGACGCCTGGTCCTACACGGGTAACGTGTCCGCCTGGGCACCACTGTCGGCTGACCCCCAACTCGGCCTCGTCTACATCGTCACCGACCCCCCCACAAACGACTTCTGGGGCGGCGAGCACCCAGGGGACAACCTGTTTGCAACGACGATCTTGGCGCTCGACGTCGAAACAGGCGAGCGGCGGTGGCACTTTCAGACGGTCCATCACGACATCTGGAACTACGACAACCCCACCGCTCCGAGCTTACTGGACGTGATGATTGACGGGGAACGGGTGCCGATCCTGGTGCAGACCACGAAGCAGTCATTCGCCTACGTGCTAAATCGTGAGACGGGCGAACCGATCTGGCCGATCGACGAGCGGCCTGTGCCAGAATCCATGATTCCAGGCGAGCAGACTTCGCCTACCCAGCCATTCCCGACCAGGCCGGCGGCCTACGAGATGCAGGGTGTCACCGAGGACGACCTCATTGACTTCACGCCGGAATTGCGTCAACGAGCAATCGAGATGATGGCCGACTATCAGATGGGGCCACTGTTTAACCCGCCGCTTCACCGCGACAACGACCTCGGCAAGCGGTCCGCGCTAATCTGTCCTGGCGGTAACGGTGGCACGAACATCCCCGGTGGCACGGTTGTCGACCCGGAAACCGGAATTCTCTACACCGCGTCTATCAAGTCATGTGGGTCACCATTTCTGGTGCCCGGGGCAGAAGCCGACCTTCAGTATGAAAGCCCAATCGGCACCACTCTCATGGACTGGGCAAGTGGCGCTGGTGCTGGCCCACGCCGCGTGCAGGGCCTCCCGTTCTTGAAACCGCCCTACGGCAGGATTACAGCGATCGACATGAATACCGGCGATCACCTGTGGTTCATCCCGAACGGCGATACGCCGGACAACGTCGCGAATAACCCGGCTCTTCAGGGGCTCGATATCCCCAATACTGGGAATACGACGCACGCCACCGCCTTGCTCACCAAGACCTTACTGGTCTATGCGGAAGGACGAGGTGGCCGATCACTGCTCTACGCCAACGACAAGGCGACCGGTGAACGACTCGGCACAGTCGAAATTCCGGCGCCCACCAATACCGCGCTCATGACCTACCTGCACGACGGGAAGCAGTACATAGTTCTCCCAGTCGGGGGTCGGGGTTACTCCGGGTCGTTGGTAGCCATGGCTCTTCCATAAGCTTGAACATGAACTTAAATATGACCGTTTTACCGAGATGGAGACGCTCCTAGTCTCGGCTTCGTAATGTATTAACCGCAGGAATCTAAGGAGGCTCAATGTATCTCGTATTTCGCACACTGTTCGTTGCGTCGTTACTCACTGCCGTTTCATTCGGCCTTGCGGCCTGCTCCGGAACTGACAATAGCGTCACACCAGTCGAGGAGTCTTCGGCGGAGGAATCTGCGGCGATGGAGGAAGGCGCTCTCGCGGCTGTGGTACTCAAGGACTGGGAAGACTTGAAGACCGCAATGATGGAATTCGGCGATGCAATGCCGGCCGAGAACTTCGACTACAAGCCGAAAGAAGAATTACGGAACTTCGGCGAGCAGCTCATGCATGTCGCGAGCGCCCACCTTTTCTACATGGGCAATCTCGACACCGACGCCGCTCGGCCGGACTTCGGAGAACCCGTCGAGAAAGCTGACGTCCTCCAAGCGTTAAGTGATTCGTTTGACTTCGGCATCGAGATTTTGAGCGGTCAGACCGACGCGTCGCTACGGGAAATGGTCGACGGCGGATACCTTGGCGAGTCGAACCGCGCGCGGATCGCCTATATGGCGATGATCCACACACGGCAAGAGTACGGCGTCATGACGGTATACCTCCGACTTAACGACATTGTGCCACCGGCGAGCCGGTAGGTTCTGAGTGGAACTATAGATTTGGTTGCCGGAGCTGGATACTGTGTCCAGCTCCGGTTTTTTCTTGAACGCCCTGCCTAGATCAAAGAGCTAGCCTAGGCACCTAAACCTAGAAAGCAGGATCAATGGTTTCGATGAGAACACTGCCTATCATCATCCTGCTGTTGAGCACCTCAATCGTCACAATCCGTGGCCAATCATCAGTCCCCGATGACACGCTCGCTCGCAAGCTAACAAGCGGCCAAGTCATCTTTGGACTCTTTTCCGGTGAAAAGACCCCTGAGCAGGGTGCACGCATGGCCGGTTATTCCAAGCTCGATTTCGTGTTTTACTCGCTTGAACGCGGCCCGTTCGATCTGGAGCGCATGCAAGCATACGTGGAAGGAATGGCGAACGCCGGTAAGGCCCATCCCATCCTTTTACGCATTCCGCCAATCCGCGCCGACCGTCAGGCTGCGCACCTTCGAACCGGCCAAGGCCTCGACGCCGGTGCGGTGGGCCTAGTGTTTCCTCATCTCGAGTCAGCCGAAGACGCTAGACTCGCAGTCGCTGCTGTGCACACTAAAGGTAAAACCTGGCCAGATTCTGACGCAGCACTCCTCAGCATGCTGCTAATTGAAGACCAAGTCGGCATCGATCACGTGCGTGAGATTGTCAGCACTCCAGGCGTCAGTATCGTTTCACCTGGACCAGGCGACCTCAGGCAGGTCTACGAGGGAGATACATTGAAGGTTGAGAACGCGATCCAGACTGTGCTCTCGGCGTGCAAGGAGTTCAACGTACCCTGCGGCATCACGGCCGGGACCGAAGACATCGCCGATCGTATCGCGCAGGGCTTTCGCGTCATCATTCTGACAGCACCCGAGGC
>DBHR01000031.1 GCA_002296225.1 Acidobacteria bacterium UBA823
AGCAGTACCAGGAGCATCTGAGAACTGTGCTGCCGGAAGCGGACCACTTCGTCAGCAAAGGCGGCGAATACCCACACTTCCGCGGCTATATCCGCGGCACGGCCGGCGAGGTGGACAAACTTGTCGGCCTGGCTTACCTCAACAGCGATGTAGGCCATGCCATAACGGGTTACGCGAGCGAGATCGTCGTCATGGTCGGCCTGCGGCCGGTCGGCACCCTCACCGCGGTCACAATCGTTGGTCACAACGAACCTTACGGCCATCGGTCGATCGACCTGCCACGCTTCAAGAATCAGTTTCCCGACCGTCGCTATCGCGAACGGCTTCGGGTCGGCGACGACGTCGATGGTATTTCGGGCGCAACGATTACGGTAAGCGCCGCCACATCCGCCATCCGCCGATCAACGCGTCGAATGTTTCGCGAGTTCGTCAAAGAACAGCTGAAGGTGCAACCGTGACCGCCGCTCGGATCGTCGGTGCATTTATGATGGCCGGCTTCCTATGTGCCACAGCGGTGGCGGCAGAACAGCCAGCCCAGGACGTCGAAGCCGACCAGCCGACACTCTCCCTCGAAGACCTCGATGCGCTCTTGGAGGAAGACGCTATCGAAGAGTCGATCGCATCACTCAACTCGAGCGAAATCGCCGACATCGGCGGGATGGCGCTCGTCCTCGCCTTCGCATTCTTCAGCTTTACCCGGAAGAGCGTCGTCCTTAAATACGTTTCGTTCGCTGCGTCGATTGCATATCTCGGCTTCTACAAATCGAACCTCGTCTCTATCGTCAACATCTTCGCGATTCTGCAGGGCACTCTTCCCGATGTCCGGCACAGCATTCCGTGGTATCTGCTTATCGGATTCACGACGGTGTCGACGGTGCTCTGGGGGCGGCTCTACTGCGGGCGGATCTGCGCATTCGGCGCGCTCACCCAAGCCCTGGACCGGATTCTGCCGTCGCGGTTACGGATCGAGCCGCCAGCTTGGCTCGACCGGCGGCTGGTCTATCTCAAATACATTATCCTCGGCGCGGTGTTGCTCTACTTTGTCGCCACCGGTGACTTTCTCATCTACCGTTATGTCGAACCGTTCTGGATGTTCACACTGAACGGCAATACGGTGATGTGGACGCTACTCGCGATCCTGCTGCTGGCCACCGTCTTTATCCGTAATCTCTATTGCCGGTATTTCTGCTCGGTCGGTGCAGCACTCGGCCTCATCTCGAACTTCACCGTGTTTCGGATTAAGCGCTGGGGTGAGTGCCAGACCTGCCAAATCTGCGAAACGGCATGCGAGTGGGGTGCGATCGACGGACCGAAGATCTCGGTGACCGAGTGCGTCCGCTGCGACGACTGCGAGCGGCTGTACCACGACCAGCAGAAGTGCGTGCATTGGATCGTGCTACGGAAAAAGCCGTTGGTACAGACGGCAGCATCCTAAGAGTCCGATTCGCATGGCGGAGTCCGTCCACCGACGTTGGTCCTCACGCGGGGCATTTTTGCTTGCCACCGCGGGCGCCGCGGTCGGATTAGGTAACGTCTGGCGGTTCCCGTTCCTGGCAGGCGAGAATGGCGGCGCCGCGTTCGTCTTAATCTACCTCGCCTTCGCCTTTCTCATCGGTGTCCCGGTAATCACGGCCGAGTTAGCACTCGGCCGCATGGGTCATCGCAGCCCACTCGGCTCAGTCAAGACGATTATCCGCGAACAGGACGCGCAGCCAGCGTGGCAAGCCATCGGCGTTATTAGCCTGTTGGTTCCGTTTCTCGGTTTCACCTACTACAGCATCGTCGCCGGCTGGTCCCTCCATTACACCATCGAGGCCGCACGAAACGCCTTCAATGGCATGGGCGCTGATGATTCCCAGCGCCTGTTCCAGGACCTCGCAACGTCGCCGGGGCTCACCCTGTTCCTGCAGGGTGTTGTGATTGGCCTGACCGCCGTGGTCGTCGGCAGCGGTCTCCACCGAGGTATCGAGCGTGCCACGAAAATCATGATGCCCAGTCTCGTGGTCATCATGCTGGTCATGGTCGTGTACAACGTGTTTGCGGCTGATATCGGTGCCGCGCTGACGTTCCTCTTCGCACCCGACTTCTCGCAACTGACGCGCACATCGCTGCTGCTCGCGCTGGGCCAGGCGTTCTTTTCGGTCGGCGTGGGCGTCGGTTTTATGATGACCTACGGCGCCTACCTGCCCCGCGAGATTTCGGTCCCGCAAGCGGCGTTCGTCATCGGCGCGGTCGACACACTCATCGCGCTGCTGGCCGGCCTTGTGATCTTTCCGATCGTCTTCGCCTCAAATCTGAGCCCAGCCGAAGGCCCTGGGCTCGTCTTCATCACGATGCCGATTGCCTTCGGTAGTATGAATCTCGGGCACGTCATCGGCGTGCTGTTCTTCCTGCTGCTGTCGCTGGCAGCCTACACGACGACGCTCGGGATGCTTGAACCGATCGTGTCTTACCTGGAGGAGCGGTGGCAGGCCTCGCGGCGAGTGCTGGCGGCTGCGGCTGGCGTTGCGATCTGGGTGGTCGGCTTCCTGCCGGCGCTGTCCGACAACGTGCTAGCGGGCGTGAAACCGCTCGGCTTCATTGGCGCGGTTTCGGAGATGTCGTTCTTCGAGGTTTTCGATTTCTTGACAGCATCGGTCTTGCTGCCAGTTAACGCGCTCCTGATCGCCTTGTTCGCCGGATGGATCATCGCAAGCGACGCCCTACGGCGGGAATTAGCGTTCAAGCGCAACGTGTACTTCACTCTCTGGCAAGTATTGATGCGCTACGCCGCGCCGATCGCCGTCCTCTTGATCCTAATCTCGGGTTTGATCGGATAGATGAACTAGTTCGGAGCCAGCCGACCGTCCGCCGAGTTCCCCTCCTCGTCCTCCAACTCGGTCAGCCGATACGCCAGCAACTCCCCGGCGTAGGTGCCACCGCCCACAGCGACGACGATGTACTGCACGCCACCAACGCTGTAGGTCATCGGTGACCCGGTCTGCGACGACGGCATAAAGACCGCGCCGAGTTCCTGCCCAGTCGACTTATCGTAGGCCCGGAGCCGGGCGCCCTGCTGACCGTCAGCCGAAGTAAACACACCGCCGTCGCCTGCGATGACGAGCGTCTTCGTCACCAGCGTCCCAACCCGGCCGACGCGACCGGTGCGCGGAATATCGAGGTCCTGGAGCGCCGGATGCTCACGCACACGGTCTGCCGTCTCGCCGTGCGCAATCTGCCAAAGTATCTCTCCGACGTTGAGGTCGACCGCGGTAATCCGTCCCCACGGCGGCTTCACCAGCGGCAGGCCCGAAACGCTCAGCGCCGCACGCGCAGCATTCACGCCTTGCGGACGGCCGCGGATGAAATCCATGTCCGATCGCTCGGGATCGTTCATGAGGCCGAGCGGCGCGACCTGTGTTTTCGAGTAGATGTAAAAAATTCCTGTTTCTGGATCCAGGGCACCACCCGGCCAGTTTGGGCCGCCGGTAGGCGATGGAATCATCAGGGTCCCGTAGGTCCCGTCGGCCGTCGCAACCGATGGTGGGGTGAAGAGCGGCCCGAGACGGTATCTTGAAGCGATCTCGAACGCTTCGGCGCGGAGCGCCGGTGTGAAGTCAATTAAATCGCCTTGACCGATCCCCTGGCGGTCGAATGGCGGCGGCTTCGTCGGGTATGGCTGGGTTGGGGCCAGCACCTCACCCGGCACGTCCGACGGCGGAACCGGCCGCTCTTCAATCGGCCAGACAGGCTCTCCCGTCTCACGATCGAAGACAAACAGAAAACCTTGTTTCGTCGGTTGCACGATCGCCTTGATGGCGCGACCGTCCACCGTGATGTCGGCGAGGATTGGTGCACACGGCAGATCTAAATCCCAGACGTCATGGTGCACGGTCTGGTAGTGCCAGACCCGTTCCCCGGTTTCAAGATTGACCGCTACCAGACTGTCGCTGAACAGGTTGTCGCCCGGCCGGTGCCCGCCGTAGTAATCACCAGTCGGCATCTCGAGCGGCAGATAGGCCAGGCCCAAATCGAGGTCGACGGTAACCTGCCCCCATAAGCCCGTGTTACCGGTGTAGCGCCACGAATCGTCGAGCCAGGTCTCATGGCCATACTCGCCCGGCCACGGGATCGTGTGGAAGATCCACTTCCGCTCTCCGGTACGGACGTCATAGCCGCGCACGTAGCCTTTGACGTTCTCGCGACTGACCGGTGCGGAACCTACTTCGTGGGCGGCACCGATGATGATTGTATCGCCCGCGACGACCGGGGCGGCGTGCAAGCCGACCTCGCCCGTAACGAGGTCGATCTCCTGATCGAGATCTCGCTTCAGGTCAACGATGCCGTCCAAGCCGAAGTTCGGAATCTGGGTGCCGGTCGCCGCATCGAGCGCAATAAGATGGTAACCCGGCGTAACGTAGAGGATTCGGCCTGTTGCACCATCGTCCCAGTAGGCAAGCCCGCGTCCCGAGAGCCGCCTAGGGGCCTGCCGACCCCGCTCGCCTTCGTCGAGCCGATGCATCCACAGCAGTTCGCCGGTCTGCGCGTCCAACGCCGCGAGAGCTCGCCGCGAACCAGCGGTCGTGTAAATCACCCCGCCCACCATCAGCGGTGTGACCTGGAAGTTCGACTCAGGACGCGGTCCAAAGCTGTCAGTCTGAAAGGTCCACGCTAGCTCGAGGTCGCCGAAATTTTCGGCAGTGATCTGATCGAGCGGCGAATAACGGGTGCTTGCGAGATTGCCGCCATAGGTCCGCCATTCGGTGTCGGGAATCGCCTCCTGCGCGCCAAGCGGCGCCGTTACACAGACCAGAAAGCCGAGAATCAGAAGCCGGACGCTACGATACAAGTCCTGTGCCACGTGCTGATCTCCTATGACGGACGGACTCCAGCGACGCCAGCGCGACGATTGTGATGCGACAAGTTGCGCGTCGGCGAAGATAAGAATTATAGCCGGGAATGACGATGGCCATTCCTAGCGCTTTTCCAAGAGGCTGCGCGGTTGGAACGTCCGTTTCAGCACCTGTTCGAACAAACGCGACACGACGAGGCCTTGGAACCCTTTTCGGGCCGGTGGAGCAACCAAGTCCCAACTGGATGCGCACGCCGCCACTTGTCATCGCGGTGGATGCGGCCGTAGACTGCCCCTAACGCCATCTCAGTAGGTGGACGAACCATCTTCATCCTCAAGGGGAGTTGTATGCGGCTTACGCTGTCGTTGCTGTCATTTTTCGCCGTCCTAGCGGCGACGCTCGCCGGGGCGCAGCCAGCCGTGACCGCCGAGGACTACGTTCGCGCCGAAAGTTTTCTGAGCGGCCAGACTGACCCACTCGTTTCGGGTGTCATGACCAGCCCCGCTTGGCTCAGCAACGACCAACTGGCCTACCAGAACCAGACCCCGGAGGGCCGGGAATTTGTGATTGCCGATCCCGCCGGGGGCACCCGGGTCGACGCTTTTGACCACGCCAGAATGGCGGCGGCACTCTCGGTCGCGGCCAACACGAACTACAACGCCTTCGACTTGCCCGCGCAGGCAGGATTCTCTAGTGACGGAGCGTCAATCACGTTCGGCGACCAAGAGCACCAGCACACTTGCACCATCGAGACCTATACATGCGCCGAGGTGCCACGCGATGACGTGCAGAAATCGCGCAACGCTATCGTTTCTCCCGACGGCCGGCGCGCAGCGTTCATTCACGAACATAACCTGTGGGTGCGCGATCTGACGTCGGGCGAGGAGACCCAGCTTACAACCGATGGCGTCGAGCATTACGGCTACGCGACCAACAACGCGGGCTGGGTCCGACGTGACCAGCCAGTGCTCCTCTGGTCACCAGACTCCAAGAAGATCGCGACCTTCCAGCACGACGGCCGGAACGTGGGTGAGATGTATCTCTTATCCACGGAGGTCGGGCATTCCCGGTTGCAGGCCTGGAAATACCCCCTGGCCGGCGATGAACACATCTTCATGATGCGTCGCGTCGTCATTCATGTGGACGACGCCCGTGTAGTGGAACTCCTGATGCCACCCGACCCACACCGGTCCACAATCTCCGATCATGTGGCCGGTCGAGACGGCCAGTGGCTTGACGTCGAGTGGAGTGACGACGCGTCACTCCTCGCGTTCGTCTCGTCCTCGCGCGACCACAAGGAAGCCAAGCTCCGGCTCGCTGACCCAGAAACCGGTGAGGTGCGAGATGTCTTAGGCGAAACAGTCGACACGTTTTTCGAATCAGGCCACGGCAAGGTGAACTGGCACGTGCTACCCGAAACCAACGAGGTGATCTGGTTCTCCGAACAAAGCGATTGGGGTCACCTCTATCTGTACGACCTAAAGACTAGCGAACTCAAGCACCAGATCACGACCGGCAACTGGAATGTTTGGCAACTGCTGCGGATCGATAAAGCGAATCGTACCCTGTACTTCACCGGGTCCGGACGCGAGTTTGGCGATCCCTATTTCCACTACTTCTACCGGATTGGAATGGACGGCTCGGACCTCGAACTCCTTACGCCCGAACCGGCGCACCACACGATCACATTGTCGGTAACTGGCGCCTACTTCGTCGACAACTATTCGACCCCAACCGTCCCCGCCATCACAATTCTGCGCAACACTGACGGCAAACACGTGATGGCGCTCGAGGAGATGGACATCTCGCGCCTTGAAGCCCGCAACTGGCAGCCGCCGATTCCGTTCACGGTCAAGGCGCGCGACGGCGTGACCGACCTCTACGGCCTGATGTACCAGCCAACAAATCTCGACTCGTCGCAGTCATACCCAATCGTGAACTATCTTTATCCGGGTCCACAGTCTGGCAGCGTCGGCAGCCGCGCGTTCCGCCCGGCGCGCAGTGACAAACAAGCACTGGCCGAACTTGGGTTCGTCATCGTCGAAGTGGATGCCATGGGCACACCCGGCCGGTCAAAGTCCTTTCACGAGGCGTACTACGGAAACATGGGCGACAACGGTCTTCCCGACCAGATCGCGATGATTAAGGAACTGGCGAGTCGGCACACGTGGATGGACCTTGACCGCGTGGGTATCTGGGGACACTCGGGTGGTGGTTACGCCTCAACCGACGGAATCCTGCGCTACCCCGACTTCTATAAAGTGGCAGTTTCGGGCGCCGGGAATCACGATAACCGGAATTATGAGGACGACTGGGCCGAGAAATGGCAGGGGCTCCTAGAAGCGAACCCAGACGGCACGACGAACTACGACAACCAGGCGAATCAACTTCTCGCCGGAAACCTCAAAGGGAAGCTATTGCTCGCACACGGAACAGTGGACAGCAACGTGCCGCCGTCAAACACCTTGCTCGTCGTGGACGCCCTCATCGCTGCCAATAAAGACTTCGACCTCATCATGTTCCCGAACCGGGGTCATGGCTTCGGCCGGGAACCATACTGGATGCGGCGTCGGTGGGACTACTTCGTGCGGCACCTGCTCGGTGCCGAACCGCCCAAAGAGTACAAGCTTGGTACGGTGGCGGGAAGGTAACCTTGCAAGAGCGCTGGGTGTTTCTAGGACCTAATCTCTGGAGACTGGTTTCGATTCTCAGGAGAGTCTCGTGAGCCGAACTCTGATCTGGACCCTCGCTTTCTCAATCACGGTAGCTTGGACCACGCCCGCTCCGGCCCAGACAGCGGTTGGCTTCTGGCCGGAATGGCGCGGACCGTCGGCGACTGGCGTGTCCGCCGACGCTAACCCGCCCCTAGAATGGAGCGAAACAAAGAACGTCCGCTGGAAGATTGCTATTCCCGGCCGTGGTGCGGCCTCACCGGTCATTTGGGGAGACCGGCTCTTCCTGCTTACCGCAGTGCCCAAGGGTGTCACCGGCACCGCTGCCCACGCACCCCGCGGTGGGTATCGACCGCGGGACATGCATCAGTTCATGGTGCTGGCAATCGACCGACATCATGGCGAGATTCTTTGGCAACGGATCGCCCGGGAAGCCAAGCCGCATGAGGCGACACACGGCGAGAACGGGAGCTGGGCGTCCAGCTCAGCAGTAACCAATGGCGAGCTTGTGTTTGCGTCGTTTGAATCGCAAGGGGTGTATGCCTACGACCTAGACGGCAACCTCGTTTGGGAGAACGACCTTGGCGACAAGACCATGCGGAACGAATTCGGTGAGGGCACCACGCCTACCGTGCACGGCAACCGCCTGCTCGCCGTTTGGGACCACCAGGGCCAGTCGTTCATCGTCGCTCTCGACACACAAACTGGCAAAGAAGTCTGGCGGATGAACCGGGACGAGATCGACTCCTGGGCAACGCCACTCGTCGTTGAGCACAACGGACGCGCCCAAGTTGTCGTGAGCGGTATGAACCGGCTACGCAGCTACGACCTAGAGACGGGTGCGGTCGTCTGGCACGCCGACGGCCTGACCATGAACCCGATTCCATCGCCGGTAAGCGCCAACGGACTCGTCATCGTCACGGCCGGTTATCGGGGGAGCGACCTGAAGGCGATCGACCTCGACCTAGCTCAGGGTAACATCACTGGCACCGACGCGATCGTGTGGACGTTGGACCGCGACACACCGTATGTCCCATCGCCACTGCTCTACGACGATTTCCTCTACATCCTCAAGCGTAACAACGGCATCCTATCGGTCTTCGATGCCAAGACCGGCACACCGCACTATCAGCTACAGCGACTCGCTGAGGTTCCGAACATTTTCGCGTCGCCGGTAGGGGCATCGGGGCGGGTGTACATCCCCGGCCGCGACGGCACCACACTCGTGATCCGGCACGGTGGAACATTCGAGGCGCTCGCAGCTAACACGCTCGACGATGGATTCGACGCGTCACCGGCGCTCGTCGGTGACAAGCTCTACTTGCGGGGCTACAACTACCTATACTGTATCGCCGAGAACTGAGATTTCAGCACTAAGGAGGCTAATCAGGTCTCTCGTGTAGCTATTTGCTTCCGTTGAGCAACGGCTTCGGCCAGTACGCACAGGATTTCATACATCATCGTGGCCCCAACGAGTGCCGTGTTGCCCGAAAGATCGAATGGCGGTGAGACCTCAACAACATCGCCCCCGATCAGGTGGAGTCCGCGGAGGCCACGCAACAGTCTCTGCGCTTCAATTGTCGTCA
Organism: Acidobacteria bacterium UBA823; assembly: GCA_002296225.1. Lineage (GTDB taxonomy): Bacteria > Acidobacteriota > Vicinamibacteria > Vicinamibacterales > UBA823 > UBA823. The sequence goes on from DBHR01000031.1 coordinate 9,091, forward strand.
TTCCGCCGATTTCCGGCGTTCCCGTGCCAGGCGCGAATGCTGGATCGAGACTATCTACATCGAATGACACATAGGTCGGGCCATTCCCAGTCCGACACCGAAGCTCGGCAATCACCCCCTCCACCCCGAGTTGGCTAAACTCTTCCATGTAGATGACACGCATGCCAGAGTCGAGAGAGAACGCCCATCCCTCTTCTGAGTTTTGCGCACCCCGGATACCAATTTGCACCACCCGTTTCGGGTCGAGGAGCCCTTCCTCCACCGCTCGACGAAACGGGGTACCGTGAGTGAATCGGGATCCAAGTTCCTCATCACAGGTGTCCGTGTGTGCATCGATGTGGACCATACCAACCGGCTCCTCTACAGCAATCGCCCGGAGGATCGGTAGGCTAATCGAATGGTCGCCCCCCGCGCTCAGCGGCGCGACACGCGCCTCGCGTATTGTGTCGTAGAACCGCGTGATGTCGGCATGACTTCTCTCGAGATCGAAGGCCTGAGGAAACGGAACGTCGCCCATGTCAGCGATGCGACATAGTTCGTAGGGGTTAATCTTCGTGACGTGGTGGACCGAGCGAGTCATAGACGACATGTTACGGATCTCGCGGGGTCCGTGACGCTGGCCAGGGCGGTTTTCTGACCCGGCATCGAACGGCACACCGACCAAGGCGATGTCCAGTTTTGACGGATCACGGATCAAAGGCGTCCGCATGAAGGTCGGAATTCCCGAATAGCGAGGTGCAGACATGGACGTGTAGTCCAGCTCATTTGCCATAAATGTAGTCCCGTATTCGACAGGTGGGTTGCCGAGGAGCATGACGGATCCGCTTAGCGTAGACGCGCAATCGGTACAAAAGTGGCGGAGGGACTGGGATTCGAACCCAGGGTGGAGTTTCCCCCACAGCGGTTTTCAAGACCGCCGCCTTCAACCGCTCGGCCATCCCTCCGACATAGACGGAAGACGCTATCGTGGGGGTTCAATGACCTCCTGGTTGTCCATGAACGGACGAAGCGCTTCGGGCACAACGACGGAGCCGTCCCGCTGTTGACCGTTCTCGAGCACGGCAATCAGGGTGCGACCCACAGCGAGACCGGAACCATTGAGCGTATGCGCGAGTTCGGCTTTACCGGTGCCGTCGGGTCGGAACTTGATGTCGGCACGGCGGGATTGAAACGCCTCCGTGTTGCTACAAGAGGAGATCTCACGATAGGTGTCCTGCCCCGGAAGCCACACTTCAAGGTCGTAGGTTTTCGCCGCAGCGAACCCCATGTCGCCGGCACTAAGAATCACACGCCGGTACGGCAGGCCGAGCTTCTCGAGAACAATCTCTGCGTGCCGGGTGAGCTTTTCGTGTTCGTTGTACGATTGCTCAGGGGTTGTGAACTTGAACAGCTCGACCTTCTCGAACTGGTGCTGTCGGATGAGGCCGCGTACGTCCTTGCCGTAGGAACCGGCTTCCCGACGGAAGCAGGGAGTGTAGGCCACATAGCTGAGCGGTAGCCGGCGACCATCAATGATCTCCTCCCGGTGGAGGTTCGCGAGCGGGACTTCGGCGGTCGGAACCAAATAAAGGTTCGAGTCTCCCGCCATCTTGAAAAGATCGGCCTCGAACTTAGGCAAGTTGCCGGTACCAACCAGCGCTTGGTCGTTAACGAGAAACGGCGGAGCTATTTCGGTGTAGCCATGCTCCTTCGTATGGAGCGCAAGCATGAAATTGATAAGCGCTCGGTTGAGCTTCGCACCCGCGCCGACCAACACGGCGAACCGGGCTCCAGACATCTTGCTGGCGCGCTCGAAGTCGAGCACGCCAAGGTCTGGGCCAAGGTCCCAGTGCGCTTTCGGCGTGAAATCAAAGCTGGGTAGCTTGCCCCAGCGACTGACCTCCTGATTCGCCTTCTCGTCGTCACCACGCGGCACGCTACTGTGCGGCAGGTTCGGCAGCCGAAGCAACAGTTTCCGTCGGTCCTGCTCGACGGCATCAAGCGCTGCCTCTTGTTGTTTGACCTGGTCGGAGAATATCTGGCCTTGCTTCAGTAGGTCATCGGACGACTCGCCAGTCTTCTTGGCCCGGGCGATATTGGCGCCTAACTCCTTGCGTAGCCGGCGCGCGTTCTCGAGCGCTGGGATAATCGCCAGGCGCTTGGCATCAAGCTCCTTGACCGCAGCGAGTTCGACTTGCAGGTTGGTGGCCCGCTCGGCGAGCTTTGCTTCGACCTCGTCGAGGTGATCTCTGACCAGTGCTGGGTCGATCATCGTGACAACCTTTGCCGTTGTCGTTGCCGCCGTCGTGGCGCGGACGCTAGAGGTATTCTAAATCGTTTATCCCCACGGCGGCACCTGAGATAGGATGCCTGCCGAGAGGTTACACGTGCTACGAACCATTCGCACAGCGGTCTTCCCGGCCGCCGGACTCGGCACCCGGTTTCTGCCAGCGACCAAGGTAATCCCAAAGGAGATGCTGCCGCTGGTCGACAAGCCGATCATCCAGTACGGTGTCGAAGAGGCGGTTGCGGCGGGTATCGAGCACGTCGTGCTGGTCACCGGCCAAGGGAAACGCGCCATCGAAGACCACTTTGCCGTTGACACCAACCTCCAAAGGTTGCTCAAAGCGCGCGGCAGAACCGACCTCCTCGCTGAAATTCAGAGCCTCCCCCGCCCCACCAGCGTCACCACAGTCCAGCAGGGCGAGCCGCTGGGCCTGGGCCATGCGGTGCTCGTCGCACGCAAGTTGGTCAGTGACGAAGCGTTCGCCGTCGTGCTAAGCGACGACGTGATTGACGCTAATCCACCAGCGGTGCGCCAACTCATCAGCGTCTACGAAAAACTTGGGGACCCAGTGGTCGCGGTCGAACGGATGCCCGCCGATCAAATCAATAACTACGGCGTCGTCTCGGCCGAGCCTGTCGCGGATGAGGATGGCGTCTACCGGATCCGTGGCATGGTCGAGAAACCCTCAAAGGAGGATGCGCCATCCGACCTCGCTATTATCGGCCGCTACATCCTCACACCCGACATCTTCCCTATCCTCGATTCGATCACTTGCAACGCGGGAGACGAAATCCAGTTGACCGACGGGCTCCAGCGACTGCTAGCCCATCGGCCGATCTATGCCTGTGAAATCGACGGCGTTCGTCACGATACCGGTAGCAAGATCGGCTTCCTCCGCGCGACCGCCTACTTCGCGCTAAAACGCCCCGACCTATCCGAGGCCTTCCGCGAATACCTCCGCACGCTCGGTACCGCCACCCCGACCGGCGATTGATCCCATCAACTCATCTAGCCGCAACTGAAGACAGGCTAGTGCAAACGCGGCACCACGCAGGTTACTTGGAGGTAGGACCAGACGACCCTGACGACGATGAGGAGGAGGACGTCGACGCCGCTTTTGACGGCGAGTTTGAACTCCCGCCGGACGCACCCGCCGAAGTGCCTGGCGAGGACTTAGTTTCTTTTTTGCCCTTCGGCTCATCCTTCTGAGCGCCGCTCGACGAACCACTCTTCTCAGGATCGCCCGACTGTGAAGGGGCATCCGACTTTTTCGCGTAGTCGGTCACATACCAGCCGCTGCCCTTGAATCGAATGGCGGGCGACGACAGCAGCTTCTGGACCGGGCCGCCGCAGGCCGGGCAGACCTTTTCAGGTGGATCCGAGAACCGCTGAATCCGCTCAAAGCGGTCACCGCACGAACTGCACTCGTACTCGTAAAGAGGCATGTTTTCAGGACGTTAGAAACGCCCATCGTACGCCCGCCTCTCCCACCTGTCAACGCGGACCCGGTTTGTTCACGCCAACGCGGCGCCGGGGTCGCTGCCGAGCATGAGGCGCCGGTGCATCCAGAACGGCACAGAACCGTTGCCCAGCAGCTGATCATGGAACGCCTTCAGCGAGAACCGGCTCTGCTGCTTGGCCTCGAAATCGGCCCTGAGCTTGAGAAGCATCAGTTTGCCTGCTGAATAGACGACGTAGCCGGGGTCGAAAGTCCCGCGTTCAGCCTCACGGCGCGCGCTCTCTTCCTCCATGAACGCCTCGTCACGAAAGAACCGCATGCCCTGCTCGACCGACATGTCCTCGGCGTGCAGCCGGATGCCGACCACGAGCCGCGCGAGGCGGATGAGCGCCTCGGCGAGTTGGCCAAATTTGAGGTGGTCGTCCTTGTGGCCGAACCCAGCCTCAATCATGAGTTGCTCGCCATAGTGCGCCCAGCCCTCGATGAACCCGATTGAGGCGAGCAGACTCGACTTACGGAGCTTCGACTCGATGTGGCAAACGTGCTGGTAATGCAAGAAGTGTCCGGGATACGTCTCGTGCATGGAGATCGCCCAGAGCGCTCCGGTGTGAAAATCGCGCAGGTGCCGCTCCTGGCGCTCAGGCGTCCAGGCTGGGTCGACGCCCGTCAGGTAGTAGTAGGTCGGCAGCGGCCTCGTCTCAAACGGGCCCGGCGCCCACAGGCTGGCAAACGTCCACCGGTAGAA
>DBHR01000094.1 GCA_002296225.1 Acidobacteria bacterium UBA823
GCGGCCACCATACCCAGCGGGTGCTGATCAACTCCTCAATTCATCTTTCTTAACCCGAATCAGGGCGCACCAATAAGCCTGTCGTGGTTCATCTAGTTGCCCATACCCCGGGTCAATCTTCAAAGCGTTCACCCCGCAACGTCAACACGTTTTAGAGTCTTGCCCGATGAACTCACTTGAGAATAAAGCAGATCTAGGCGCGGCGGGCCACCAGAGAATGACTCATGACGAGGCAGTCGCTTGGGCCAAAGGAATGATCCCTGCTTTGGCTGGGAGAGCAACCGAGGCAGAACATCTAAGGGAGTTGCCTCAGGCCACAATCGACGAGGTCGCTGCCTCCGGTGCCTTTCGCCTTCTGGTTCCATCGGATCTTGGAGGTTGGGGCCTGGGCCTACGCTCCATCACCGAAATGGCACGTGTGATGGCGCACGGTTGCGTTTCTTCAGCTTGGACCATCTCGTTTCTGATGCTGCACAACTGGTTCGTCGCGCGAGGACCAAAAGTTCTCCAAGACGACCTTTTTGCAACGCGACCGTACGTGATGATGCCGTGCCCTCTTGCCCCTACGGGAACGGCCGTACCTGTTCGCGGCGGTTACAAGATGACGGGACGTTGGCAGTGGGCGACCGGGGTCCAGCATGCCGATTGGGTGATGGTTAACACGTTGGTAGATCGTGATGGTGAGCCGGAGTCGCGATTTTGCGTGGCCCCGATCTCAGACGTCGAGGTTGACGATGTCTGGCAGACATCGGGTATGCGCGGAACGGGCAGCAATGACATCGTGGCGGATCAAGTCTTTGTCCCTGAACACCGAACTATGACCGCTGCAGATTTTCGAGGCGACGACCCTCCTGGGGCTAGCGTCCGCTCGGATGCCTTCGTACGTTACCCACTGACGCCAGTGTTGGTTCTAGTGGCCGCGGCACCCGCTCTGGGCGGCGCAGAAGCCGCCGTCGACTTGTTTCGTGAACACATGCGCGAGCGGCTGCTGCCCTATTCGGCTGGCGAGCGCCAAGCAGCGCAGCCTGCCTCGCAAGTCCGACTAGCGGAGGCACTCGCAACAGTTCGCGCAGCCCGACTCGTGTGGCAGGACGCAATCGACGATGTCTGTGACATTTATGACGCTGGACGTCAGCTCAACCGCCGTGAACGCAGCCGCTATCGGCTCGCTGCGGCGCACACGGTTCGGTTATCGCTCCAAACAGTCAACATCGTGTTGGAAGGATCAGGGGCTTCGGTCTTCTTTGAAGATGCGCCCTTGGGGCGCATCCAGCGTGATCTCGTCACGATCAAGGGTCACGTCGTCTATGACTGGGATCGCGCAGCTCAACTGGTTGGAAAACTCGAGATCGGCGAGGAACCCGGGCCAACCGACATGCTCTGACCGAGTCGATCGGTACCCATTGGCTGGCGCAGACTCTGACAGATCTGCGGCGCCGCACCTAGCTCGACACGCCCTCGACCCGGTCGTCGTGAGTGAAGCGACCTTTGATGGCCACGTTTCTCGCCTCGGGCAACACAGCGACCATAGCCAGGAAAAGTGCCACCCAAATCATCCCAGGAACTACCAGAAGCACCCTAACTTCGACAACTTCAGCGAACTGCCCAAAACCAAGATTGAAGATAGCCATGTGCCCCGCTGCCATCATTATGTATAACGACATAACTCTGGCGCGGAACCGGTCCACTACTACAGTCTGCACAAGGGTTGCCGACAGGGCCATGTAGGCCCCTTGGCTGAGGCCGGCCAGCACCGCAGCGGGTAGCGCGACGTTCGGCCCAGTAGCGGTCCCCAGTAAAACAAGCGATAATCCGGAGCCAATGCCGGAAGCAACGAAGGAAAACGCTCGCGTAGTTTCATTTCGTAACTGGGAAACGCCGAGGGTCCCAACCAAGGCTCCCCCGCCTAGAGCTATAAGGATGGTGCTGTAAAGGCCCTCAGAGCCACCGACCTTTACCGATAAGGCAGGCAACATTGCGTCAAAAGCCATTGTGAGGCCACAATGCGCACCTACAAGCGCTATTACCGTTAGCAGGCGGCCGTCTACTGCAACGTAGCGAAGAGCGGCTTCGAGGTCTGCGCGCAGCTCGCGGATCGCAGTGATGACTACTCGCTCCGGCTCGGTTTTAGGGACGGATACCGTTTCGGCAGTTCCGGCTGGGTCTTCGGTAACTTGAGTCCCCACTCGAAATGCGCACAACACTCCCACCATAAGAAGCGCTGCGGACACGACGAACACTGCGCTCACTCCAAGAGTGCTCAGGAAGGCAGCCCCAAACAGAGGGCCAGCCAAACGGGAACCATGCTGTGAAAGTCCACTTAAAGCCACCGCGTTAGTGAGGTGAGCTCGCGGAACCGACGTGGCGATGAGCGCTTGGCGGGTCGGCACTGCAATCGCCTGGGCAGATCCGGTAGCAAAAGCAAGCACACCGACATGCCAAACCTGAACCACGTCGAGAGAAGTGCAAACGGCGAGAGCTGTCGCGCCAACAACACCGAAAACGCCTCCGCCGATTAATACTCGGCGACGTTGCAACCGATCAGCCATGGCACCAGCAACAGGGCCGACAATAACGAACGGTATGAAACTTGCGAAAGTGACCCAACCGACTGCTGAGGTAGATCCACCACTTAGGTCGTGCACCAACCACCCTCGCGCCAGCACCTGAGCCCATCGCGAACCAGTAGTGAAGAAGCCGTTAGCGAAAAGCCAACGAAACTCCGACGACCGCATGGCAGGAAAGCGACCTAACCCATTCTCTGCCGATTGCTCCACCACGCAAAGGTAGCCCGCATGGTCATGCAGCGTTACGGAGGAACACCTCTCTTGAAGCTTCGCTGCTGAACTCACTTACTCCGCCAAGCCCATTGACCCCGACAACGAAGTCTCACATGCCGAGAAACGACACGAAAACAACCGACGCTTAACCAGCGACTAAGAGCGTCCGCGTGCAAATAAGTTCTGACCGCGGGTGGATTCAATACCTAAATGAGACTCAGACCGCCTGTTGAGGAACTAGACAGGAGGAACGTCGACTCTTGGAGGGGTAGATGGCTGACGTAACAGTGAACATTCGCGACGACGGACCACTGCTGGTACAGGGACCTTGCGTCCTGAAGGACCAGGCAGGAAACGTCGTGAAGGAGAGTGACAACATGGTCGCCCTTTGTCGATGCGGTCTATCTGGCAGCAAACCAATGTGTGACGGAAGCCACACCGACAACTTTGACGGCACGCTCAACCCACCGGATTGAGGTGACGGTCGATTACTCAGTCGAGGGATCAAAAGATAGCAAAACTCACCGGGCGCCAATTTTTTTGTCAGGGTGCCCTCAACCGTGGGGATGTGAGCCGATCGCTCCCCACGGGCCCGGAATTGGCGTCGTATTCGATTGGGACCGGCTCGCACCACACGAAACAGGCCGAAACGGAATCTGACTGGCCATAAGTCCCGGACCGCGACACCTCACCGTAACCTGAACTGGCGACTGAATTATCTCCACCGAATCGTTCATGTGATGTGTGGTTCAATTGGGTAATGGATCGTGGACCGACTCCGGACCATGTCCGCTCCAACCGGGCCGTCTGGGATGGTTGGGCACCGGAGTATGTGGAACCGGGACGGAAGGCGTGGGCCAGCGACGAACCGGTGTGGGGGATCTACGGGGCCCCAGAAGCCGACGTCGGGTTGTTCGAACCGTTCGAGGGCGGTGACATCGTCGAGTTGGGATGTGGAACGGCCTACGTGTCGGCGTGGCTGACTCGACGTGGAGGGCGAACGGTAGGGATCGACAACTCGGCCTCTCAATTGGCGACCGCAGCGGTCTTCCAGCAGGAGTTCGACCTCCACTTCCCGCTCGTCCATGGTGATGCAGAGCAGCTGCCCTTTACCGACGAGAGCTTCGACTTCGCCATCTCCGAGTACGGCGCCGCCATCTGGTGCGACCCGTACCGCTGGCTTCCCGAAGCAGCGCGGGTACTGCGCCCGGGCGGTCGCCTGGTGTACCTACGCAACTCTGTCCTGCTCATGCTCTGCGTAGCCAGCGACGATGAGACCCCAACCAGCGACCAGTTGTTGCGACCCCAGTTCGGGATGCACCGCTTTGAGTGGCCCGATGATCCGGGTATCGAGTTCCACCTCTCTCACGGTGAGCACATCCAGTTGCTACGTGCGTGCGGGTTTGAGGTCGAGAACCTCATAGAAATCCGGCCACCAACCGATGCAACCGAAACCCGTTACCCGTACATCGACCTCGCATGGGCGCAGCAATGGCCCGCTGAGGAAGCTTGGATCGTACGCAAGGCCCGATGAACGCTGCACCGGATTCAGAGTGCGGCCCCAACCCGGTGGCCGCTGCGCACCGCTCCCTCGATGTACCACTCTTCGTCGGCATCACCGACGATGTGCACCTCGTGGCCGTCAGCTACGAGGGTGTCAGCCAGTGAACGGTCAGCCCGAACCCCCCCGGCGAAAATCACTGTGTCTGCTTCGAGTCGGTGGGTCATATCAGCCTGTCGATACTCAACCTGGGTTGGAGAAATAGCAGTTGCCTCGGCTTCGGTGTGGAACATTACGCCAGCAAGCCGCGCCTCATGCAGAACCCGCCAACGACGAGGGTGCGCCATGGCGGTGGCTGGCTGGGCGCTTGGCTCGAGTACGTGGACCATGCGTCCCCGATCGGCGAGAAAATGCGCAATTTCGGTACCAACGAGGTCGCCATGCACGACTACAACGCGGCGACCAATCGGCATCCACAATCGGGAAAGGAGACGTACCCGGCCCATATCCACCGTGAGCCCCAGGACGCGACTGGTCTTGAGGACTAGCCGCGTCAGCATTCCTGGGCGACGCGCACCCAGGTCAGCGTCGCCCGTCAGCTGGGCCCGAAGGTCGTCGCCTGACAACACATGGGGGAGATCAAACCCGGGGAGGTCGGGCTGGCCCCGGCGCGCACCTGTGGCCACTACGACAGCGTCCGGCGCAAGTTGGGCAATCAGTTCGTTGTCGGCCCTCACTCCGGTCTTGACTTCGACACCAGCCTCGTTGATCGCCATGCCAAGGAACTCGACGAACTCGCCGTTAATTGGGGTCGTAAGCGACGAAAAGCGTGCCGTGCCTCCAAGTCGGTCGGAGGCTTCGAGCAGAGTGACTCGGTGACCCCGTTCGGCCGCAACCCGCGCGCACTCCATGCCGCCGGGTCCGGCCCCTATAACGACCACGTGGCGCGGTGAACTTGCAGGTAACGGATCGGGCTCGTCGTAGTGGCCGAGCCGTGCGTTGACAGCACACACCGGTCGACCACTCCAAAAGTTCTGAGCAACGCACACAAAACAATTGATACAGGGACGCACTAATTCGGGTCTCCCCTCATCCAGGCGTCGGACCAGGTCGGGATCCGCTAGGAGTTGTCGACCCATCGACACGAAGTCGGCGTCGCCGTTACCAAGGATGCGCTCAGCGTCTGAAGGGCGAATCCGCCCGACCGCGAGGACCGGTACGTTGACCGCTTCCTTCACACTTCGTGCCAGGCTTTCGTATTGGTTGGGCTGCCACGGAATCGGCGCATCCGTGAACCCGACCCCTGTACCCGCGGATGAAGTCGCAGAGACGTGAATCGCATTCGCGCCAGCATCGACCGCCGCTCGAGCGTGTTCGACCGCATCCCGGACGGTAATTCCGTCCTCAACGCCATACTCGTGGCCGTCCAGTCGCACGACGACCGCGAACTGTGGTCCACAGCTGCGACGCACCGCTGTGATCACGTCGCAGAGGAGTCGGGTGCGGCCCTCAAGGGAACCTCCGTAGATATCGTTGCGGCGGTTCCATGCCGGGGACAGGAACGTAGAGAGAAGGTAACCGTGAGCCGCGTGAACCTCAACCCCGTCAAATCCGGCCCGCTGAACACGGGCGGCGGCGGCCGCGAAGTCTCGGACGATATCGGTGAGTTGTGCCGCTGTCGCCTCGGCGTAGGAAGGCATCTGACCTCCGGTCAGGGTCCCCATCTTCAGCAATTCGTCCATAGTTGTGTCCGCCATCATTCCCCGGGGGTCCGAGGGGGGCGGCGGGACTGACGGGATCAGTGCCGGTCGCCCCTCAGAAA
>DBHR01000073.1:0-5941 GCA_002296225.1 Acidobacteria bacterium UBA823
ACCCGGAGGCTCGACGCGTGGATCAGGGTAAACGTAAGCACCGCGCCAGCAGCTAGATGGTTTGCGGGCAGGTCAGGGATGAACGCGTCGGTGTACGACGCTAGGGCCATGGCAGCCAACGCTGCGGGCCCAGCGAACCCAACCGTCGCCGAGACCCACCCGGCCAGAAACCCTAACGCCGGCGTGTAGACCCGGCGGAGGATGTGATACTCACCACCCGAGCGCGGTAGCGCTGCTCCCAGCTCGCCGTAGCTGAGCGCGCCACATAGCGCGACCACCCCACCAACGAGCCACAGCATCATGATGACGAACGGCGACCGGATGTCGACAACCTGAAACCCAAGCGTCGTGAAAACGCCAGTGCCGACCATCGCCGCGATCACAAACGCCGTGGCCGTCGTTAGGCCGAGTGGTCTAATCCCACCGTTGCTTGCGTTTGTCATCGATGTAATGAAAAGACGGGTACGGCGACCCGCCGCACCCGTCAAGTTTCCCAAGTTATGCAATGTTGCAGGTTTTGCCTGCAGCCAAACGCCGACCCGGTGCCACCCACACGGTCACGGCGTCCCTAATAAGCTACCGCCATGCCATCCTTGTGGTGGCTGGAACCGCCGACCATCGCTCCGGTTGCCCGGTCGAAGAGAATCCCCTGCCCGCCGCCGACGCCGCCGATCTCCGTGCGACGCCTCAGTTCGTGCCCCATGGCCTCCAGCTCAGCCAGAACAGCCAGGGGAATCCCCGGTTCGGCGGTGACGGTCATCCGGCGGTCGTGATTGATCCTAGGCACCTCGAGTGCCTGCTGCATATTCATGCCGAATTCGACGACGTTCAAGAAGACCTGCACGTGCTGCTGCGGCTGGACCGCGCCACCCATCACGCCGAAGCTCATAAAGAACTCACCGTTTTTGAACGCCATCGCGGGGATGATGGTATGAAAGGGGCGTTTGTGCGGGGCCACGACGTTCACGTGCTCTTCCTCCAGCGAGAACAGCGCTGCACGATTCTGTAATGTAATCCCGGTATCCGGCACCACCAGTCCCGACCCAAACGACGAGAAAATGCTGTAAATGAACGAGACCGCGTTGTGGTCCTCATCCATCACCGTCAGGTAGACGGTGTCGCCCTGCTCGGGGAGCCCTGATTCATTCAACTCTTGCGCACGACCCGGGTCGATTCGCTCAAACTGCGACTTGCCGTAGCGCTTGGAGATCAATACATCCACCGGCAACTCATTCGCATCAGGGTCGCCCACCCACTGGTCGAGGTCGGCATACGCGAGCTTCTTGGCCTCAATCAGATGATGCAGGTAGGCAGCCGAGTTGTGGCCGAGCGCCTCCATGTCGATGTTCTCGAGGGTATTCACCATTTCCAGCGCGGCGATCCCCTGGCCGTTGGGCGGCAGTTCGTAGAGTGTGTACTCGTCGTAGTCGGTCGACAGTGGCTCCACCCAGGTCGAGGTGTGCTCCTCGAAATCCTGCATGGTGAGAAACCCGCGCTTGCTGTCAGAATAGGCCACGATCGCCTCAGCGATCGGTCCACGATAAAAGGCGTCGCGGCCACCTTCGGCGATCAGTCGGAGTGTCTTAGCCAGAGCCGGATTCACGAAGAGGTCACCGATCCGCGGTGCCTTCCCGTCTACCAACCACGTCGCGGCCGCAGGCGGTTCGCGCAGTAACTTGCGTTCGTTCCCCGCCCACGCTTCACCGATCCGCTCGGTGACGTGGAAGCCGCGCTCGGCGTAGTAAATGGCCGGCGCGAGCACTTCAGCCATGGTCATCGTGCCGTACTCCTCGAGTAGCGCGAACCAGCCAGCCACCGCGCCTGGCACCGAAACGGCAAAAATGCCATCAAGACGATCCATTCCCTGCGCATCGAGCCGCTGTTTCAGCGCATTGAGCGTCATGCCATACGCCGAGCGACCGCTACCGTTGAGCCCAACGAGCCTTTTGTCGGCCTCCAGATAAACCATCGCGAACATGTCGCCACCGAGCGCCGTGCTGTGCGGTTCGACGACTGTCAACACGGCCGCCGTAGCGATGGCCGCATCGATGGCGTTGCCACCCTTCTTCAGAATATCGAGGCCCGCCAGCGCAGCGAGCGGCTGACTCGTTGCCACGACGCCACGGTGGCCGATCGTGGTCGACCGTTTCGTATCGAATGGGAACGGCGAGCCCGACTCCTGCGCGGTAACTGTGCCGAGTCCGACCCCGACTAGCACCACCGCCGCCTTTGCGAGTGCCCTACAATGCATCAGGTGTACCCCTGTCAACGATTAACCCGCCGCCGCGCCGTTACGGCCGCGGTCTGCTAACTAGGACCGGCGGCACCCCTTGTGACACCAGCGTTTCGTTAAGCGATGCGACTTCGCCATCGACTACCGCACGTACCTCGGCTAGCGCGTTTCGCATCTTCGTTTCGAGCACGTCTTGCACTTCCCGTTGTTGGTCGTTCGGCGGGAAGTCATAAGTGGCCACGTTCCTGATTAGGTATCCGATTCGGCCAGACAGCATCGTCGGCCATCGGATCTGGTCCTGCCCGGTGCCGGTCCGCTTCATCTGGACCAGCTTTTCCTCGACGGCAATAAGCGTACCGTCCACTTCCGCGACCGCCTCGATGAGCGACTCCCAGTCGGCCTCAGCCTCGGCCAGAACCGCTTGCAGGTCATAAAGCTGCCGGCGAATCCACTCCAGCTGGTTGATAGCCGCCGTTACCTGTTCGTGATCGTCGCGTAGTTGATACACCATCGCGATTTGTTCCGCGATGTCGTCCTCGCTTCCACTGGAATTCGGGTCTTTCAGAACCTCAAGCTCCTGGCGTTGTTCCTGGCCATCTACGTCAAGGACGACAACGTAGTTACCCGGGGGTTCAAGGACGGTGATCTCACCACCACCCGACCGCCATCGTTCGTCGCCCAGGTCCACCCACTCGCCGTAAATCGGCTTGGTCCGGAGCTTGATCTGCGCCGACGGTTCGGTTCGGAGGTCCCACCAGACCCGGTTAATCCCTTCGTGCGTGGTCCCAGTAAGCGTGCGAACGGTTTCGCCGCGGCCGTTTTCGATTCGAATGCTCACGTCACCGTTAACATCAGACCCGAGCCAATAGTTGATCGGCGCACCATACGGCGGGTTTTCGCCGTCAGATGGATCATTCGGCATTGCCTGCGGCGACGTAATGTTGTGCAGCCGGTAGGTCGGGCGCGGTTCAAACAGATGCGCCTCCGAGCTCGCCTGCTCCGGCGTGAGCTGCTGCAATGGGGACAGGTCATCGAGGATCCAGAACCCCCGTCCGTAGGTACCGACGACCAGGTCGTTGAAGTGCTCCTGAACGACGAGACCGTAGTTCGGCGCGGCTGGCATGTTCATCTGCAGCGGCTGCCACTGGTCACCGTCGTTGAACGAAACATAGACGGCGTTCTCAGTGCCCAGATACACCAAGCCCGGACGCACCGGGTCTTCCTGAATGCTTCGTGCGAAGCTGAGTACGCTGTCGGATATGCCATCGGTGATCTTCGTCCACGATTCACCGTAGTCGTTAGTACGGTAGACGTGCGGCGCGAAGTTGCCCACCTGGTGGAACTCGACAGCAAGATATGCCTTTCCAGCATCCCACTTCGACGCGTCAATGCCCCGAACGACGCCGAGCTCTGGCAAGTCTGGGATGTTCCCCGTGACATTCTGCCAATTAGCACCGTTGTCCCGGCTGACGTGCACGAGCCCGTCGTTTGACCCAGCGTAGAACACGCCCTGGCGCGCCGGCGACTCATCGAAGGCGTAGATAACACAACAGTACTCGACGCCGATGTTGTCGGGCGTGAGCCCACCCGACAGGCCCTGCTTGCTCTTGTCGTTCGTCGTCAGGTCGGGGCTGATGACCTCCCAGCTTTGCCCATCGTTGACTGTCCGATGCACGTGCTGACTGGTTACGTAGATCGTGTCGTGGTCGTGCGGCGAGATGAGCAGCGGGAAGGTCCACTGGAATCGGTAGCGCAGTGTCTCAGCCGGCCATCCGATCGTGCTCTCCGGCCACACTTCGACCTGACGGAATTGGCGCGTCCGCTCGTCGAACCTGACGACGATGCCACCGACCGCGCCTGAGCCGGACGCTGACGACCAAATGATGTCGGGGTCGACCGGGTCGGGAGTGGCAAAGCCGCTCTCTCCTCCACCCACCGAGTGCCACATGCCACGCGGAATCCGGCTGCCTCCAAAGCCACCGGTCCGACTGTTGCTCGGCCCTCGGAATGACGGGCCATCTTGCCGGTTACCGTACACGTTGTAGGGAACCTTCGTGTCGGTCGTTACGTGGTACATCTGACCGATCGGCAGGTTCACCCGTAGCCAGGTCTTGCCGCGGTTTTCGGAAATGGCGAGGCCACCGTCGTTACCGATAATCATCCGGTCGCCGTTAGTCGGATCAATCCAAATATCGTGGTTGTCACCGCCCGGGCGACGGCGACCGACCTGGACGATGCCAGTCCGGCCACCGTCGGTCGACTTCACGAGCGGCGCGGTGAGAAAATACGCCTCGTCAGGATCGTCAGGCGCAACAGCACAGTTGTTGTAATAAGCAGTCCGGCCACCGAAATTCTGATCGTAGGTTGCGAGCTGCCAGGTTTTGGCGCCGTCGTCCGAGCGCCACAGTTCGCCGTTATCGGTCTCTTCCCCTGCCAGCGGCACACCGTCACCCGTCTCGATGAGTGCGTAAATCCGGTTTGAGTCGGCCGGTGTCACGCAGACGTCCACCTTGCCGATTGTCCGGGTGGGTAGCCCGTTACCCTCCAGTTTGTTCCATGTATCACCCGCATCGCGTGAAACATACAGCCCACTGCCCGGCCCGCCGCTCTGACGGCCCCAAGCGTTGACGAGGACTGACCACATCCCGGCATACAAGATCCGAGGGTTGTTTGGGTCGACCTCGACGCTCGAAGCCCCGGTATTCTCATCCACGAAGAGCACGTGCTCCCAGCTATCACCACCATCCATCGTCCGATAGACACCCCGCTCCGGCTGTGGGGCATGCGCGTGGCCAAGCGCCCCGACGTACACGATGTTGGGGTTTGTTGGATGAATGAGCACGCGAGAAATCCGTCCAGTGGCCCCGAGCCCCATGTTCCGCCAGGTCTCGCCACCGTCAGTCGACTTCCAGACGCCATCACCGATCGTCACGTTTGATCGGATGTGTGGTTCGCCCGTGCCGGCCCAGACGATCTGAGCATCGGAGACCGAAACCGCCAGGGCGCCAATCGCGTGAGACGGGTAGCCGTCGAACACCGGCTCCCAGAAGAGACCACCGTCCACGGTCTTCCAGATACCGCCCGACGCGGCGCCGACGTAATAGATGTGGGAATTGCCCGGAATACCGGCCACTGAAGCGATCCGGTTACCAACAGGACCGATGTGCCGGTACCGCAATGTGTCGTAGTGATCGGGTGACAGCTGTTGGGCCGTCGCTATTCCGCCAATCGTGAAAATAAGTGCGGCCGCCACCAAGCAGGTGAAGACGCGCGCGCGCGTCCGTTTAATCAATTTCCTCATCGTGACCCCCTCAACAACATCTCCGCCCCGTGCCGACTACATCTTACGCTTAGCGCCGATCGGCGACGAACAAATAGGCACCCGACCCGATCTCCACGACCACATCCCCGTCTTCCTCGCTGACATTCGTCACGCCCTCCACTTGCCCCACCGGTATCTCGTGCTCAGTGACTCTCCTCGCCACGGCTTCAGGAATCCGGACCGTTGCGGTCGTGTTAGGAGGCATAACCACACGTAGCACGAATTGGCCGTCTGTCAGCTCCCAATCCGATTCCGTGCGACCGTACATTGTTTCAAGTGCGACCTTCGCATAGGTCAACCCGCCCCCAGGCTGCGGCTGGATGCGTACATGTCTGTAGCCGGGTGCTTCAGGGTCGGCATCAAGACCGGCCACGACCTGATACATC
>DBHR01000073.1:6261-7869 GCA_002296225.1 Acidobacteria bacterium UBA823
CATCCAGTCGCCCACGGCGCCGTAGGCATAGTGATTGAACGAGTTCATCCCCGGGTCCTGGAAACTTCCGTCCGGTCGCTGACCATCCCATCGTTCCCAAATCGTGGTCGCGCCCTGCGTCACAGGATAAAGCCACGAAGGATAGGTGTCCTGAAGGAGTAGATCATAGGCAACATTCACGTAACCGAAACGCGTCAGAACATGAAGGAGGTAGGGCGTCCCGAGAAAGCCGGTCGTTAAATGGTTCTCGCGTGCCCGGATATCGGCTACGAGCCGCCGGGCCGCTTCAGCCCGCAGTGATTCGGGTAGGAGATCAAAGTGCAGCGCGAGCACGTAGGCGGTCTGCGTGTTCTCAGCAACGCGTCCGGTTTCGGTAACGAACTCGTGCCGGTACGCTGCCACAATCCGCTCGCGCAGCGTGTCGTACCGACGCGCGTCGTCATGCCGTCCCAGTATGCGCGCCATCTTAGCCAGTAAGCCAGTCGAGTGAGCAAAGAACGCCGTCGCAATGCCGTCGGTGCCGGTCGTCGCACCCGGATAAGCCGGGTCGGTCGTCGCGTAAGCGAGCCAGTCACCGAAGTGGAAGTCCCCGGTCCAAACCAGGTCTTCTCCGGCCCGCTCACGCATAAAAGACACCCACGCCCGCATGCTGTCGTACTGCGCCTCAAGGATGCGTTCGTCGCCATAGATAAGGTAGATCGTCCACGGAATGATGACTCCAGCATCTGCCCACCCGGTGGCGCCCGCTCCGCGGCTTTCGCTGGTTAGAACGTCAGGCACGACCCAGGGGATACTGCCATTGGCATACTGATCGGCTGCCACGTCCCCCAGCCACTTGGTAAAGAACGGCGCAACTTGCATGTTGAAGCCCGCCGTCCGGCAGAAGACCTGTGCGTCACCGGTCCAGCCCATCCGCTCGTCGCGTTGCGGGCAGTCGGTCGGAACGTCAAGGAAATTCCCCTTCTGTCCCCACTGAATGTTGTGCTGGAGCTGGTTGAGTTGCTCGTTCGACACCTCGAACTTTCCGGTGTTGGCCATGTCGGAGTGGATGACCACACCAGTTAGGTCATCAAGCGTCAGTTCGCCCGGGTACCCCTCGACCGCCACGTATCGGAACCCCTGGAAGGTGAAGTGCGGCTCAAAGACCGTCCGCCTCTCATCACCCGCTAGGATGTACTCCACCCGTTGCGTGGCGGTCCGTAGGTTCTCAACGTAGAGGTTACCGTTGCCATCGAGTACCTCGGCGTGCCGAAGCACGATTGCGTCACCCGCAGTTGCGGCGGCGGAATCAACTGTCAATTTGACCCAGCCGACGATGTTCTGGCCGAGGTCGAACACGGTGTCGCCATTCGGTGTCCTGATGACCTCGACCGGCTGGATTTCCTCGACCCGGCGGACCGGCGGACCGGCCGGCGCGACGAGGCGCACCTGCGGCCCCTCAAGCAAACGGACCGCCTGCCACTCTGCGGAGGTATAGCCGGGCAACGTCCAACCAGGGCGTTCGAGCCTCGCGTCGTAGACCTCACCCATGTAGATGTCCGACATCCGGATTGGTCCGGTCGAGGCCCGCCATTGCTCGTCAGTCCCGAAGACATCGACCTGCCCATC
>DBHR01000001.1:0-617 GCA_002296225.1 Acidobacteria bacterium UBA823
GAAGAAGCCCCGCGATGAATGATCCAAACGTGATCTTGGTCGTCCACCGTTACCCCGATCGTTGAACCGAGAATCCAGTGATTCGGTAAGGGCTTCGGCCACAGCGGGTCGACTTCGAACATCGGCGCCTCGACGCCTTGGGCCTCGGTGGTGTCAGTGGCCTCAGTGGTCTCGTCAAGCATTGCCTGACCACACCCGAGGACGACGAGGAACATGGCCAGCGACGCTCCAACGAAAACGTTTTTCTTTGTGCCTGTCATTGTTTTTCCCCGTCGATAATTAGTACTTCCAAGGGCTTCGACTGACTTTTGTTTGGAAGCCGGCGCCAATTGTAAGGCTTCAACGTCCAGACGGCAAGCCACTCAACGCCGCTCAGACTGCTGTGCTACCCAATTATGCCGAGGCCCTCATCGCCACTCCACTCGGGTCGTAGCGTGTGTCGGCCATGGCGCCTGGCAGCCCAGGGTCCTGCGCTCATCACTCCGAGTCGGTGCACGCGAAAACGTGTATGTTCTGCGCCCTGTCGACCGTCACCTGCAGTGTGATTGGTCGGCAGCACACCTGACAGTCCTCAACATACTCCTGGCGTGGGATGGACGGGTCTACTAGGACGTCAA
>DBHR01000001.1:939-1348 GCA_002296225.1 Acidobacteria bacterium UBA823
CTGTTGGCCGCAGTAAGGGCATGCGATCGTGCGATTCTCCATCAGCCGACTTTCTTCAGCAGCAGAAGAAATAACTGACAGTCACCCTGTGGACTGGCCGCTGGGACGTCACTTGAGTTGAACCAACTGGTCCGGGTCGATTCGCACGACGAGATAAGCAATGTCTTCGTCGATCTCGCTGAACCCGTGAGCGGTTCCGGCCGGAATAATGAGCATATCGTCCTTGGCAATCCGCCGGCTCTCGCCGCCTTCGATCCGCGGACCGATTGAGCTGGGACCCGTGAGGTGCTTGACGACTTCGCCGTCGGGGTTCAGCGGTTGTCCGTCGACCAACGTGCCGCCCGTGATGAGGGTGCCGGCACCCTCGACCACGTAATACACCTCGGTCTGGTTGTGGTGCTGAATCGCA
>DBHR01000001.1:1703-2021 GCA_002296225.1 Acidobacteria bacterium UBA823
CCCCACGTTGTAGCCACCCGCATCGATCATCCGGATTGACTGGTCGCTGACCTGACCCGCCGGCGCCGCGGCCATCGTTGCCGCAATGTCATCGGCGCTAACGTATGCAGTCGACCCAGCGGGTGCTTGGCTGGCGGTCATCCCGAGCACAACAGCGAACACTCCGATTCTCAGCATGATGCTCTCCTTGCGATGCGAGTGGTAGCAGACCTTTGGCGGCCTATGGTTGTTCCTCAGCGTGATGCACGAACTTTCGATAGTGAGCGGCCAACAGGTCCTTGCCGAAGTCCCCGCTGAAGTCGCGCCAGACGCTGTGGA
>DBHR01000001.1:2354-8521 GCA_002296225.1 Acidobacteria bacterium UBA823
CGTTCTGCGTGTTGTCGTATTCGATCAAGAAGGTAGGTCCTTGAATCCGATAGTAGTGACCCTGCCCCTTCTCGATGCCACCCAGCCAGGCGAACTTCACATGGTCCATCCCAGCGGCGTGGACTCGGTCGAGCCGATCGGATGCGACTTGGACCGGTTGCGCGTTGGCGTATTCCTCGATGAGTGTGACTAGCGCGCGCTGTTGGTCCATGGTCAGCGCTCCGAACGCCACGCCGACGTCTGACTGCAAGGCCGCTTCGCGCTTGTTGGTTGTCAAAATATCACTTGGCGCTGTTTCGCTAACGATCGCTTGTGCACGTTGGGAGTCGTTTAGTGAATGGATGAAGGTGCGCGCGAGGTCCTCCTCGGTGCCAAGGACTCGGGTGCCGCGCATCGGGCCCTCCCGCACTTCAGCCGGGTTGGCGCCAAAGAATTGCGGGCTGGCTGCCATCGCGCTGCCGTTAACGATCGTCCAGTGCTGCGAGATATGGTGGCCCTCGTAGCGCCAGCCCCAGGGACCACGTTCCGAGGGCTCACCGAAGAACGTGAAGTAGTACAACCCCGTGTCGCGGAATGTCCGCCCTGACATCTCGAACAGCACGAGCTCGAGTTGACGGATTGTTTCCGCCTTGTCGTAGCCCTTTTCGCTGAAGCCAGCTCTCAACAATTCAAGCGCCACTTTCTGCTGGGCGTCATCCATGGACTTGAAAGGTAGGCCTTTGCGGTCCACCGGCGTATAAAACCAGTTGTAGCGCTCGGCGGAATTAAACGGAATGGTCGCCTGCGCGGCTTGTTCAGGACTCAGGGTATCGAGAAACTTTTGGGCGATACCAAGCATCTCGGATTCTGGCGCCTGGACTGGAGGGGTCGTTGAGCTAGCGCCGAGGGATACGAGCGCAAATATCGTCAGAAACACGGCGCGCACAGTCATCGTGAGCTCTCCTCAGTTCGTCTTGAGACAATGCCGAAGTTCATCGCTGTTGCCATCGCCTGGTTCCATCAATTCTTCGACCCGGCGAACATCGCGCGAGGTATTCTGCCGAGACCGTCTTAGATCAGTCGATCCCCTAAGTATTGCCGGCCGTTTTCCATCAGCGTCTGGAAGGCGCTTTCATCCCCGGCCTCGACGACCGCGCGAACGCGCGCAACGGCTGATTCCAGAGCTTCAAGGGACTCTGTTCCGAAGTTGTTAAGGGACTGAATTTCAAAGTAGAGCTGTGGGCTGTCGTGAACAACGCGGTCCGCGACACGGAGCTGCTCATCGAACGTCGTGCTCGACAGTTCAGCCAGAGTCGGCGCCGCCTCGCCACTTTCGACAAGTGCGGTCATGAACGCGATGTTGGTAGCATGAGCCAAACCAAGAATCCAGGCAATCAGTCGATCGTGGCTCTCCAAGTCCATACTGACGCGGGCCGCCATTGTCGAACTGAAGAGTTCCTCTGCCGATTTAGTCGCCTCTGAGACGCCGACGTCGATGAAGATCACGTGACGGCCAGACAACAACTCTGTGTCGGGCCCGAACATTGGATGTACCGACGTAACCCGTGCGCCTGCTTGTGCGAGCGCGACGAGCCCAGGACGCACCGGGCTTTTCAGCGAGCCGATGTCAAAAACAACACCTTCGATAGATCGTTCGGCCAGTTCGAGCAGGATGGCATTCGACGCGCGTAGTGGTGCGGCGACGACGATGACGTCGTGGCCGAGATTGACAGTATGCCAGTCCGTGTAATGCGCGTGACCCTCGACGCCGCCGGCCGGGTCAGCCACGTCTACCTGATAGCCTTGGGAGGCTAAGAACCTCACGAACCAACGTCCCATTTTCCCGGCGCCGCCAATCACGATCGCTTGCCGTCCAACGCCACCGGCGCGAGCCTCCACCTCGCCGCGTTCTTGGACCGTCAACGACGACCGGATAAGGGATAGGGTGAGTTGTTCGGCTAAGTCCGGGTCGAAGCGAAGTTTCCCGGCCATGGCGCGGGCTCGATCGACGACGGCTTTCTCTTGACGGTAGTCGCGGAGGGGCAGTCCGGCTTCGCGCTTGCTGGAACCAATCGTCGTGGACAGACGCTGCCGCGCAGCGACGAGCGTCAGAATCTGGCGGTCGATGTCGGCAAGTTCTGCCCTGAGGGCGGTTAAAGGCTTGGCCACGGCCAATTGTAGCTCAGCCTTGCGTGGTGGGGCCGCTGCTAGTGTAGTATTGACCCGGTTCTGAAATAGGCGGTAGGGGAACTCGGAAATAGCGAGGAGCACACGAATGTCAGAGAAATTATGGTTGAACCGTAGGGCGTTTCTGAGGGGTGCTGGGCTGACCGCTCTCGCGGGCGCTGCCACCTCAGGGCCTTCGCTGGTGACTCCTGTCACGGCCGCAACGTTGGAACAGGCGGATTCCACCACCTATGATTTCGACACGGTCTACGACCGCGTGGGGTCCAATTCTGTGAAGTGGGACGCGGCAATCGACCGTTATGGTCGAGAGAATATTGACGTTGGCATGGGGATCGCGGATATGGATTTCCGAGCTGCTCCCTGCATTACCCGAGGACTTGCGGAGCGCTGCCAACATGAAAACTGGGGCTACATGACTACGCCTCGGAGTTTCTATCAGCAGATCGCTGACTGGAACAAGAATCGCTATGGTCTTGAGGTGGACCCTGAATCCATCACACTTTCGGACGGTGTTCACCCAGCATTGATTGCAGCCCTGAAGGCGGTTTCGCCACCTGAAAGTAAAGTGCTTCTGACGACGGCTGTGTACAGCGGTTTTTATGGGGACCTACGACAGAGTCGGACTCTTGAAGAAAATAGTCCGATGATTTTGGAAAATGGTCACTATCGGATTGATTTTGATGACTTTGAATCTCGGATGAGTCACGACACCGATGCGTTGATCCTTTGTAATCCGCAGAACCCGACGGGCAACTGTTGGTCGGAAGAGGATTTGTTGCGATTGGGACGGATGTGTCTTGAGCATCGCGTGGTGGTTCTGTCGGATGAAATTCATTGCGATTTCGTTATGAAGGGTCAGAAGTACACGCCGTTCGCCAGTCTGCCTGATAAGGAGGTCGTGGACAACAGCGTGACCTTTAAGGCAGCCAGTAAGACGTTTAGTCTTGCGGCCATGAAGATTGCCTGGTTCTTTTCCACGAATCCTGAGTTGCTTGCGCTGGTTCGTGGGCAACATCGGGCGAATACCAATACGCTGGGTGTGGTGGCGAACCAGGCCGCTCTGACGGATGAAGGCGCAGATTGGTTAGACCAGGTGAACGTCTACATCGACGCGAACCAGGATTTCGCTGAGCAATATATTCGAGAGAACCTGCCAGGGGTCGAATATACGAAGGCGCAGGGCACCTACTTGGCGTGGATTGATATTAGCGGAGTAGCTGAGCGCCTTGATGCGAAGCGTTTAGCCGAGGAGGCTACGGCGAACAGTGAAACGGGTAGGCCAGTGACGGCGGAGACGATCGTTGGGAACTGGTTCATCGAAAATGCGAAAGTCCAGCTGAATGCTGGGTCGTCCTATGGGCCAGGTGGCGAGAATCACATGCGGATGAACGTAGCCACGTCTCGTCAGATTCTCAAGCTTGCCCTCGACAACATGGCCGCGGCGTTGAACGACCTGTAAGCTTGCCGGTACGTGCGGCGTAGGAAAAAAGGAGGTCTACTAGACCTCCTTTTTTTTGAATGAGTCGAATTTCGAAGACCGACGACGACGCCTGTTACGGGGCGCTACTCGACAATGGCGTGTTGTTGATTGGGATCATGATGTGTGCGCCTGGCGTGCCCGCGCGCATCAGCCACGGCCGCCCTCGGCCTCTCAAGGCGTTCTCCCGCTGACTGACCGTCGAGACGCCGATCGATTCAGAGGTGGCGCCAGGCACCAGCATTACCCACAGGAGTTTAATCCTCCGGCTGTCGTGCCGGAGCGCATACGCCATCGAACCGAAGGTCGGCGGTGGGAGCTCGCCAGCCACACGCGCGGCTGCGATTCCCGCCTGAACGTCTTCGGGGGACTTCCCCTCGGCGCGAAGCATCGCCATGAGATCAAATTGGGACGCCAGCGCCTTGCTGTAGCAGCTTGTCTGCATGGCCTGTGGGTCCATCGTCTGACACTCGACCTGATTCGTTCCCTGGCGAAGGACTCGACGGGCGCCGGTGTCGGGGTTGTAGGTCACTACGGTCGCGTCAGCCTTAAGGTCTTCGGGCAGGGGAAGAACCGCTTCAGCGATCTGTTGCTTGAGCGGTTGGGCCCCCGCGCCGGCTGGTCCGGCTACGAGGGCGCTCATGAGCACGGCAGTAATGAGCACGGCTCTCTAGCGGCCGCTTGATAGCGGTGTATTGTTAATCGGGATCATGATGTGCGCACCCGGTGTGCCGGGGCGCATCAGCCAGGGGCGTCCCTCACCGTTGAGGGCGTTATTGCGCTGGCTCACGGTTGAGACGCCAATCGATTCCGGCGTCGCGCCAGGGACCACCATCACCCACAATAATTTGATCTGTCGGTCATTGTGTCGCAACAGATACATCATCTCCCCGAACGACGGCGAGGGGAGCGTGCCTGCTTCTCGGCCAGCAGCGGTCGCGGCTCGGATTTCCGCAGCAGACTTGCCCTCGGCACGAAGCTTCGCACTGAGGTCGCGCAGCGGGGCGCCCCGCTGATTGAAGCAGATCGTTTGCTGGCTCGCTGGGTCCGGGGGATAACACTCGACCTGATTCGTCCCTTGCCGGAGGACCACCCGGGCACCGGTGTCGGGGTCGTAAGTCACCACGGTCGCATCAGCCTTGAGGTCCTCGGGTAGGGGCAGGACCGCCTCAGCGACCTTTTGTTCGACTGACTTGTTGGACCACAGCGTGTTGTTGATCGGGATCATGACGTGCGCGCCCGACGTCCCGGGGCGCATTAGCCAGGGCCGACCTTCACCGTTGAGGGCGTTATCCCGCTGACTGTCGGTCGAGATACCGACCGACTCCGGTGTCGCGCCCGGCACACGCATCACCCAAAGTAGCCTGATCCGGTCATCCTTTTTGTAGAGGCGATACGTCATCGTCCCGGATGGTGTCTCGGAGATCGTCCCGGCCTCGATTGCTGCCGCGACCGCAGTTTGAATCGCTTCACTCGATTGGCCCTCGGCCCGGAGCTTCGCCGTTAGGTCGTTCCGCGGGGCGAGCACCTTGTTGTAGCAACGGGTGAACCCGGTTGCCAGGTCCTCGGGTTGACACTCGACGATGTTCGTACCCTGACGGAGGACCTTCCTGGCGCCTGTCTGGGGTTCGTAGGTGACCACGGTCGCGTCGGCTTTTAGATCCTCGGGTAGGGGCAGGACCGCGGCGGCGATCGTTTGCTCTACCGACTGGTCCTGAGCGCCAGCCGAACCGGCCAGGGTGGCACCCGTAAGAACGACAACAAGTAAGCTAACGACACTCCTCATTACGACCTCCGTAGAACGTTAGGCGATCATCACAGTTCGCGGATGCTGCGCGTTGTGCTCAAGGAACGTTTTCTTGATTTCCAGTTCCTCCGCGGTGGGCTGCACAGTACCGTTGACGTCGGTCGCACGGGAGACGACCGTGTGTTCTCCGGCCGTGGCGCCGTGCCAATCGTAGGTAAAGAACTTCCACGAGTATTTTTCGCTCGTCCTCGGGTCCATAGTTGCGGGTTGCCATGGACCGTCGTCCACCTTCACCTCGACCGACCGGATCGCTGTGCCGTCGTTCAGCACGACACCGAAGACTCGGTGGCCGTTGCTATTAGCGATCACACGCGCGATGAATGACTTCAACTGCATGGTTGAAATTGCAGTTTCCTTCCACTTCATCTCGCCATTAACCATTTCACCCTTCAACGTGCGATAGTGGCGGGCTTGGAACTTGCCGAGATACCGGTCCTCTTGGACGTGAATTTCAGCAAGCCACTTGACGAGGGCCATGCCGTACCACCCCGGAACAAGCAGTCGCAAGGGAAAGCCCTGATGACGGGTGAGTGGCTCGCCATTCAGTGCGTAGACCAAGATTGGCTCAGATGACAGTGCCTTCTCACGCGCAAGACTTCGGCCATACTGTTGTTCGACCGTGAACGTTTGGCCTCGGAATTGGACTTCCTCTTCACCGCGGTCGGCCCCGAAGAAGACGAACTCCTTTGCGTCAGGCTTCACGCCAGCGCGGTCCAG
>DBHR01000025.1 GCA_002296225.1 Acidobacteria bacterium UBA823
CGCATTACCCGCCGGTGCTCACCACGCACGAAACCCAGAGCGATAAGACGGTTCAGTGTTGCCGCTGGTACGCCACGCTTGACCAGTAAGGGCTGGCCCAATCCAACCTTGGTATCGACCAACGTTTCCAGAGCCAGTCGCTGTCTTGGCCCAATAGTTCCCGTTCTTTTTGAAGCCCCGCCTAGGGTCTGCTCCGCAAGGAACGCCCGGCCGACCGACGTAATTTCAAAATGACGAACCATGCGAAATCCCGATTGTCCTCCAGGAGGCCCCGCCGCTTCCAAGGTTTGTCCCGGCCCGCAGAGGTAGTAATCCGCCGCCCAAAGGGCAAGTTTCATTACCGTTGGGGACACCAACGCCTCATCGTCAACCTGTTTCAAAATATCCTTGATTGCGTCCTCGTCGACCGGCACTGACCGAACGTTATTCTCAACAACGCAGCCGGTCACCGCCCGCGGACCAACGGGGACGAGGACCCGCGATCCCACGCGCGGCACAGGCCACCCGTCGGGAACCCGATAGCTTAGGGGATGACGTAGCGGAAGCGTTACCGCGACCTGAATAAAACGAGACATGCAAAAAAGGATAGCAACCTCGGCCGCACGTTGGGGCGATCGGTGGACCCTAGGGCCTGGCTTCAAGTAGAGCGCGTACTCTTTTCATGTCCTCCCACACTTCGCGCCTACTCTGTGGATTGCGCAACAGGTAGGCTGGGTGAAAGGTGGGAATCAGCGCTGCACCACGATATTCGTACTCTCGCCCACGTAGCTTGGATATTGGGGCATCGCTACGAAGAAGGGTCCGTGCCGCAAACGTGCCCAAGGCCACAATCACCCTCGGTTGAATCGCATCGACCTGAGCGAACAGAAACCGTTCACACGTTTCGACTTCGTCAGATTCTGGATTTCTATTCTTGGGCGGCCGACACTTGATAACATTAGCTATATACACCGACTCGCGTGACTGGCCGATCGCCTCAATAATTTGGGTGAGCTTCTTGCCCGCTCGACCCACAAACGGAATACCCTGAGCGTCCTCATCGCGACCTGGGGCTTCTCCCACGAACATCAATTCGGCGGACGGATTTCCAACACCAAAGACAATATTCTGGCGACCGAGACCAGAAAGCTTGCACCGCGTACAATCACCCAACTCCGCCTGCACAACTCCGAGCCCCTGCGCTCCCGCCACTTGGTTCGTCGCCTCTGTCGCCGAGTCCTCACCGGACCTTTGGTCTGTCAAGGTTTCAGGTCCTCGATGTCGCCACGCTCTATCGCGACTCCAGCCGGACACACCGAGCTCGCCGAAATACCTCAAATGAGCCGCCGCCTGATGCCGGTCCACTCGACATTCACCCCGCGTTCACGGTTGCCCGCGTCGTTAATAGCAATCCAACACGGTCGAGTATCACCCGGGCCACCTCACGCTTCGCCTGTAATGGGACTTCCGTTTCGCTTTCGGCGGTTACTAGAGTGACAGCATTCGTCTCCACCGCAAAGCCGGCATCCGGCCGCGAAACATCGTTGGCGACGATGAGATCGGCCTGTTTCGAACTCAACTTGGCACGCGCCCGTGCTACGACCTCTTCGGTTTCAGCCGCAAAGCCAACAAGAACGGGCTTCTCCCGACCACCTCGCCAGCGGCCGAGGTCGCCTAGGATGTCTGGTGTTCGCACGAACGTTAGGGCGAGAGTCTCCTCGAACTTGGACATTTTCTCCGACCGCGGACCATCCATTGGCGTGTAGTCAGCCACCGCAGCCGCGAGTATCATCGCATCCGCCTCGGCTTTCTGCGCCATGACCGCACTATGCATATCGGAGGCCGATCGCACTTTAACGATTTCGATCCCCTGCGGCAGGTCCAGCCCAATCGGACCAGAAATGAAAATGACCCTGGCGCCACGCCGAGCAGCTTCCCGGGCCAACGCCAGGCCCATGCGTCCCGTCGACCGATTTCCGAGATATCGCACCGGATCGAGATCTTCGTAGGTTGGACCTGCAGTAATGAGAATGCAACGACCAATCAGGGAGCCGGCCGGTCGCATCGCCTCCTCAACGGCCTCCACAATGCGATCGGGCTCAGCCAACCTTCCCGGACCGGTCCAACCGCAAGCCAATTCGCCCGTTTCTGGCTCTACGAACCGCACTCCACCCTCTCGGAGAATCGCCAAATTCCGCACCACGGCGATGTGGGCCCACATGTTGCTATTCATAGCGGGTGCCATCAGAATTGGCGCCCGCGTTACCAAGTGTAACGATGTGAGAAAGTCATCGGCGATACCGTTGGCAAACTTACCAATGACATTTGCCGTGGCAGGAGCTACCACTAGAGCATCAATCGCCGTTGCCATCGACACGTGCTCAACTGACGAATTTAGCCCACTAGCAAACTGATCGGTAATAACGTCCCGACCCGTGATCGCCTCAAACGTCAATGGGCCAACAAACCGCTGCGCCGACGCCGTCATAATAACGACGACTCCATGCCCATTCTTTTGCAGGCCACGCACTACCTCCACCGCCTTGTACGCACTCACGCTACCTGTAACGCCCAACGCGACGAATCCCATGTCTCTACCTCGGAACGAATTTAGTGGCTATCGCCAGCGCTTCAGCGTCCATATCCGGTAACTTCGCACGACAGCCCACAACGATGGCCCGGAGTTGTTCGACGGTTGCGTCAAAGTCATCATTAACGATCACGTAATCATATTCAGAAAACGCAGACACCTCATCACGGGCCACATCAAGGCGCCGCTGGATTTCCTCTTCAGTGTCCCTACCACGACCACGCAAACGTGACTCAAGAACACTCGGGGACGGAGGCAACACAAACACACTCGTCGCGTCAACCTTGCTCTCTCGGACATGACGCGCCCCGTTTACATCGATCACCAACACCACATCTACACCGTCGGCCAGGTGCGCCTGGGTGTCGGCCGATGCCGTGCCGTATAGGTTGCCAAAGACATTAGCCCATTCGAGAAATTCGTCACGTGCGACCATTTCGTCGAACGTGATGCGACTTACGAAATGATAATCTACGCCATTCATCTCACCCGGCCGGGTCGATCTGGCGGTGTAGGACCTGGACTCGACTAAACCATCCTCCGACGTGACGAGGCTGCGAACCAGACTCGTCTTGCCCGTTCCCGACGGACCTGAAACGACGAACAACATCCCCTTACTCATGACAACTCTCGGAGCGAGATTTACTCAACATTTTGCACCTGTTCGCGCAAGCGCTCAAGCTCTGCTTTTGCTGCGATGACCAGCTGTGATACCTCCAGCCCCTCCGCCTTCGACCCGATCGTGTTCACCTCACGGTTCATCTCTTGGAGCAAAAAATCAAGCCGACGACCGCAGGCGTTATGGTCGTCAGTAATGGTTTGCCAATGCGCCACATGCCCTCTGAGTCGTGCGATTTCTTCGCTGATATCAGAACGGGCAGCAAATTTCACAACCTCTTGGGCAACTAGGGTTTTATCTAACTCTGGCTCGACCGTCATCTGCTGGATCCGTTCGACCAACCTCGCCTCAAGCCCCAATTGTCCTCGCGCCGCGGACTCCACTAGCCGCTCAACGAGTCCGCTTACAACGGCACATCGTGATGCCAGGTCGGCTCCTAGGTGCTCTCCTTCTCGATCTCGCATGACCATCAGGTCATCGAGCGCCCGCGTCACAGCAGCTCTCACAGCCTCCCCGACTTCGGGCTGCGTCGTACCATTAGAATCGTCAGATCGATCACGGACGGTAATCGCGTTAGGCAAACGCAGGAGATCGCCAGCCGTGATGCCGCCGATCGATAGCCCCCCTGCCTTGGCTCGTTCAAAAGCCGTGGCTAGAGCCGCAACGAGAGATTCATTCACTTCGACGGCCACGTTATCCGCCTGGGTAAACTCTGCAACTACGACTAACTCGACCCGGCCTCGGCTTAGGCGCCCTTGCACTAGACCCCGTAATTCCGACTCCAGCGAAAGCATCGAAGAGGGTAAACGGATTTGTAAGTCAAGGTGGCGGTGATTGACGCTCCGAAGGGTAACCCTCAATGCAACCTTCGGATGCTCTGCTTCAATGCTCGCGAAACCGGTCATCGACCTAATCACGCTGACGGCTCCCTAATGGTTCAAGATCAAGCTCATCCGGGGTATTGTTGGTTGGCCTGGCCTCCGACGCAGAACGACCGAAGAACTGTCTCTGATAAAGCTTTGCGTATACCCCGCCTGTTTTTCGAAGAAGTTCATCGTGCTGCCCCATCTCGGCCACCCGGCCGCCATCCAGAACGACAATCGTATTGGCTCGCCTCACTGTTGAGAGCCGGTGCGCAATAACGACCGACGTGCGGTTTGTTAGCAGGTTAGTTAGGGCGTGTTGCACAAGGCTTTCCGACTCGCTGTCGAGTGCGGAAGTCGCCTCGTCTAAAATCAAGATTGGTGCATTTGTGAGTAGGGCTCGCGCGATCGCAAGCCGTTGGCGTTCTCCGCCGGCTAATCGTTGACCCCGCTCTCCGAGCCGCGTCTCGTACCCACCCGGCAATGCTGTAATAAACTCATGGGCGTGCGCTGTCCTCGCAGCGGCTTCTATCTCGTCTTGAGCGGCATCGGGACAACCGTAGGCGATATTCGCAGCGATCGTGTCATCGAACAACATCGTCTCCTGGGTTACCATGGCGATCTGGCCCCGCAGTGAGCGCAACGTCCCATCCCGAATATCTACCCCGTCCAACATGATCCTGCCTTCCGTAACGTCGTAGAACCGAGGCAGTAGATTCACTAACGTCGTCTTTCCGGACCCGCTAAGTCCCACAATGGCAACCATTTGACCAGCGGGTACCACCAGGCTGACGTCTCGAAGCACCGTAGGGCCATCGGATCCGTCGTACCTAAACCCCACCTCTTGCAGCTCGATACTATGCCGAAGCGGCGCCAAGGCTCTCGCATCTGGTCGATCCAGGACCTCCGTGTGCTTGTCGAGCATCTCAAAGATCCGCTCCGCGGCGGCCGCGGCCTGTTGCAAACCAGCACTGACACGGCTGAGCTTCTTGACTGGTCCATACATCATAAACAGTGCGGCGAGGAACGAGGCAAACTCGCCTGCGGTCAGGCGAAAAGCCGCGATCTCACGACTGCCGTACCACAAAGCACCTGCGACGGCTAACCCACCCAGAAACTCCATGAGGGGCGGTAGGGCGGCAACGGCCCTCGTCACACTCATGTTGATTCGAAACAAACGTTCTGACACGGCACCAAATCGCCTCACTTCGTGCGCCTCCGCGCCAAACGCCTGGACAATCCTGTGACCAGTGAACGCCTCACTAGTAATGTGGGACAAGTGCTCCAACTCTTCCTGGCTCCGCCGGCTCGTCTGGCGCACGCGTTGTCCCACCCGAATCAATGGATAAATAACGACCGGAGCCCCGGTCAGACAAACCAGAGCTAGACCGGAATCGATATACAGCAGTACGGCGCCATATCCGACCAACGCCAATGACTCCCGGAGCAGGTCCCCCACAGTGACCGAAACGGCCAACTGGATTTGCTGTACATCGTTCAAAATCCTGGACATGAGACGTCCGGTCGGGCGCAAGGTGAAAAAGCCAGCGGATTGACCGACGATGTGGCTAAACAGCTCGTCGCGGACGTCGCGGATTACCCGCTGCCCCACACCAGTCATGAGGCAGGTCGACGCATACGAGGCTAAGCCCTTGAAGAGATAGCAGCCGAGCATCGCACCGGCGACAAAGCCGAGCTGATCCCGATTCGGGAGGACATCGTCGAAAATTGGCTTGATTAGGTAGGCAAGCCCAGCGGATGCCGCTCCGAAGACCGTCATCGCCAACAGCGCCACGGAGAAACGGCCCCGGTATGGCCAAGCGTACTGCCAGAGCCGGCGTACTATATTCACGCCGCCCCTCCGCCAGCACCGCCATGCCAACCCGTCAGGTGCCATTGCCAAGCGCTCTCTACAATTTCACGCAGACCGGAATGTGCAGGCTTCCAGTCGAGGTCACGTTGAATCCGATCGCTCGCCGCTACTAGCGAACTGGGATCGCCGACTCGTCGAGGTACCACAACCACAGGAACCCGCCGTCCTGTTACCTGCGCCACTGTCTCCACTACCTGACGAACCGAGTGGGACCGTCCCGTCCCAACGTTGTAACTACCCGACGCACCGCCACCCTCCAGCCAAGCCAATGACCGCACGTGAGCATCTGCAAGATCCTTGACGTGAACGAAGTCCCTCAGGCAGGTCCCATCAGGCGTGGGGTAATCTTCTCCAAATATTTCAAGCTCAGACCCACCCGATATCGCACTGAAGGCCCGTGGAATCAGGTGCGTTTCGGGGTCGTGCGCCTCGCCAAGTCGGCCACTAGGGTCCGCGCCACCGGCATTGAAATAACGTAGGCTGATCGACCTCAAGCCATACGCTAGTTCATAGTGCGGCAGTGTTCGCTCGACCGCGAGTTTCGTCTCGCCGTAGGCGTTTACCGGTCGAGTTGGATGTCCTTCTGGCATCGGAGTTAGCTCTGGGTCCCCATACACCGCAGCGCTTGACGAAAACACCAACACACCGACCGCTTCCCGCACCATAGCCTCAAGAAGCGAGAGTGCCCCCTCCACGTTGTTGCGGTAATACCCAATCGGATCGCATATCGAATCTGCCACTGAGAGGAGAGAGGCGAAATGCATCACAGCGGACACCCGATGCTCTCGCAACGTGCGACGTAATGTTTTAAGATCACGGACATCGGCCTGCACAAACACACCCCCGAACAGCGCATCGCGATGGCCCGCTGACAAGTCATCGTAGACGATCACCTCGTGACCCGCCTCTCGAAGCGCTAAGCAGGCATGGCTCCCAATGTAGCCAGCGCCTCCGGTTACGAGAACTGTACTCACGACTGTCGCCCAATCGACACGTAGGTAAAACCATGAGCTCGCATCTGCCGCGGTGGAAAGACGTTCCTTCCGTCAAAGATGATGGGACTTCGCATCAGGGACCGCATCCGATCGAAATCTGGATCTCGAAACTCGCTCCATTCGGTCACGACGACTAGCGCGTCGACTCCCACAAGCGCATCGTAGCTCCGTTTCGCAAACGACACGGTCGCTCCAAATATACGCTTTGCCGCCAGCGTGGCCTGGGGGTCGTACGCCTGAACCGTGGCACCCTCAGCGAGTAATCGCTCAATGATCCCCACCGAAGGCGCTTCTCGCATATCGTCGGTGCGGGGCTTAAACGCTAATCCCCATATTCCGAATCTCTTGCCTTTAAGCGTGCCAAAGTGTGTGATCATCCTTCGGACTAAGCGATTTTTCTGGCCCTTATTTACGGCTTCGACCGCGCTGAGAATCTTGCACTCATATCCCGCGTTCTTAGCGGACGTTATAAGTGCCTTGACGTCCTTCGGAAAGCAGCTACCCCCATAACCAATACCGGGGAACAAAAACGCCGATCCGATACGAGGGTCTGTCGCGATTGCTCTTCGAACGTCATCGACATTCGCGCCGACCTGTTCGCAGATATTCGCGATTTCATTCATAAACGAAATACGAGTCGCCAGCATTCCATTCGCAGCATACTTCGCTAACTCTGCGCTCGCGCAGTCCATGACAACGACCGGCGCACCGGTTCGCGTCACCGGCGCGTAAAGCTCCTGAATAATCCCAGCTCCCCGCGAATCCTCGGCACCAATTACAACGCGAGCTGGCTTCAAGAAGTCGTCTACCGCCGCGCCCTGCTTCAGGAATTCTGGGTTGCTCACCACACTGAACGGATGGGTCGTGCCTTGGTGGATTGCCTCCCGCACCTTGGCGGCGGTTCCTACCGGCACCGTGCTCTTGATCACCACAACCGTATAGCCGATCATCGCCTTCGCGATGTTGGCCGCAACCGTCAGCACCTGTTCAACATCGGCTGCACCACTCTCTGTCGACGGAGTGCTAACCGCAATGAAGACGATGCTCGACTTCGCGACGGCCTCTTCAAGGCCCTGCGTGAAGGTGAGACGCTTCTCGCTAGTGTTCCTCCTGATTAGCTCCTCTAGGCCTGGCTCATAGACAGGGACCTTTCCTGCCTGTAGCGCCTGTACTTTGCCGGGGTCGTTATCCACGCATATGACTTCATTCCCGTTTTCGGCCAACCCAGCCCCGACAACCAGCCCGACGTAACCCGCGCCCACGATCGCGATCCGCATCTTGCGCCCCCGCAGTGCACCGCCCATTCAATCATCTGGGCACTCACCGTAATTGATAAAGCTTCAAACGTAACATCGGCTAGGCATGCAGTCAAGCCATTGATTAATAAGGGGTTGCCCCTTACTGGTGTTCCGCGAGTCGACCTCTGTTATCATCGCGCGACATTTCCAATGCCTTCCAGGCCTCCTAGCTTGTCGAAAAGTTGTGTGCACCGTCACTCGACAGCATCGTGAAAATATTGATCGACTATCGCCCGGCGTTGCACGAACGAACTGGCGTCGGCGAGCACATACACCACCTGGCAGAGGCTCTCACAGCTCGAAGCCAGAGCGAGCCGGATGTTTCAGTCACGCTTTTCTCCAGTTCCTGGAGGCATAGGCTACCTTCTGACGCAATCGCCGGCGCCAAGATCGTGGATCGTCACATCCCGGTTCGCTGCCTCAACTGGTTCTGGCATCGCGTGCAGTGGCCCTCGATTGAAAGCGTCGTCGGCAAATTCGACGTCGCTCATTCGCCCCATCCCTTGTCTATGCCCTCACGCCACGCGGCTCACTTCGTCACGATCCATGATCTCGATTTTCTCGCTCATCCTGATCATGTTTCGGCCGAAATTCGCCGTGATTATCCGAAGCTTGTCGAGCGAGATGCGGCGCGGGCCGACCGCGTAATCGTTCCCTCCCGCTACACCGCATCGATCGTGCAAACGCAACTCAAAATCCCGACCGACCGGATCGTCATCTGTTCGAACGGTGCACCGCTCTGGGCACCCCGACACGTGCCCATCTATGACGGCCATATCCTCTTTGTCGGTTCGATTGAGCCTCGAAAAAATATCAAAACACTTTTGGGCGCTTACCGAGCGTTACTCAGTCGCCGCGCCCATAGCCCCGACCTTGTTCTAGCGGGCCATGTCCCGCGGACCGCCCGCGACATGCTCGGTGCCCTTGATTCGTCACCCCTCGATCGAAAAGTTCGAGTGTTGGGTTACGTCTCGCCTCTCGAACGCTACGAGCTCTATCGCAACGCCAGCATGTTGGTGATGCCTTCACTAGACGAAGGTTTTGGTCTGCCAGCCCTCGAAGCAATGACAGTGGGGGTGCCCGTCATCGTGTCGACCCGAGGCGCCTTGCCGGAAGTGGTCGCCGACGCCGGCCTTATCGTCGAACCAGACGACGAAAACGCCATACAAAAAGCCATGGCACGGATTTTAGACGATCGCTTTTACGTGAATGCCGCGGTTGCCCGTGGCCTCTTACGGGCGAGATCGTATGATTGGGGCCGGTCGGCCCACACACTCTTTACTGCCTATGCCGATGCGCTCCGAGAACGTCGAGGTTAACGAGACGCACTGGCCCGCCACTGTGATGCGAATCGGAATCGACGCCCGCGAATTGCTCGAGCGCGCCACTGGCGTTGGGCGTTATCTTGAAAATCTCTGCCGAGCTTGGGCCCAGTCAGCGCGCACCCGAAACCATCAATTCACGCTCTACATCCCAGCCCAGCCGGAATCCGGAAGACAACTTCTCCCGTTCCTCAAATCCCGCGATGAACGTTTCGAGGTTCGCCTTGTGTCCGGCTCCCTGGGAACGTGGTGGGAACAAGTCACGCTTCCGTCAATCGTCAATCAAGCCAAACTCGATGTCTTCTTTTCACCCGCATACGGGGCACCGCTGCGAATTCGAGCTCCCGTGGTCGTCACAATCCCCGACGTTTCGTTTGCAGCACACCCTGAATGGTTCAGGTGGCGTGAAGGTCTTCGGAGGCGCTGGCTGGCCGCCAGAGCGACCCAATGTGCCGCTAGGATATTGACTATCTCAGAATTTTCGAAGCGAGAAATCGTTAATTGGTTTGGCGTCAATCCAGACCACATTGACGTCACGCCACTGGCTGTCGATGACCGTTTGTCTTGCCCCAACGCGAGAGTCACCCGCGAACCGCTGATTCTTTTCATAGGCTCAATCTTCACCAGGCGACACTTACCCTGGCTCATCTCGGCATTCGCCCGAGCGGTTGAACGCGAACCAGAAGCCCGACTGGCCATCATCGGCTCCAACCGCTCCCACCCGGTTGAAGATCTGTGGCATCTCTCAGATCTCGCTGGTGTCAGAACTCGCGTGACCATCGAGGACTGGGTGGATGACACTCGACTAGCGACCTACTACGGACGCGCCCGCGCGTTTGCCTTTCTGTCAGAATACGAAGGCTTCGGGCTTCCCCCGCTCGAAGCACTGGCGGCCGGTATACCGATTATCGTGCTCGATACACCCGTCGCACGCGAGGTGTACGGCGACGCCGCAACCTACGTGGCAGCCGGAAACATTACCAGCATCGCAGATGCACTAGTCCAAGCCCTGTCCGCACGGCCGACCCAATCCCCGGCTGTTTTGAAGCGCTATTCCTGGGCACGCACTGCTGATGTCACTCTCGACGCCCTGGAGCGAGCAACTGGGAGCAACCCGCCGTGAATAACCTTGCAATTCTCATCGTCAGTTTCAATGCCGAAGACGACCTCGACCGATGTCTGCGCTCGATTCATACCCATCCCCCATCGTGCTCATTCGAGATAATCGTCGTCGACAACGGGTCAAGTGATGGCAGCGTAACCAGGGTTCGCCGCCACTGGCCGGCCGTGCGTGTCACTCCGTTGGCTGACAACATTGGCTTCGCGCGAGGCTGCAACATCGGCTTCGCCCAAACTCAGGCTCCGCTCGTGCTACTACTTAACAGCGACACCGTCGTACCAAGTGGCGCCCTGGATTATTTGATCGAGGCGCTCATCAGCCACGAGGCGTGCGCCGTCGCCGGCCCACGCCTCGTCGATGGTGGCGGTACCATCGAAGTGTCCTGGGGTCCGATGATCGGCCCTTTCAATGAACTTCAGCAGAAATTGCTAACCTGGCTGCATACTAGAGGCTTCCCGCCTGCGTCGGCGCTAGTTACCCACCGCGCAAACCAAGTCCGTTTTCCAGATTGGGTCAGCGGCGCTTGCATGCTAGTCCGACGAGCAGACGCCGAAGCTGTTGGATTTCTCGATGAGCGCTACTTTATGTACGCTGAAGACGTTGACTTCTGCGCGGCGCTCCGAGCCCGCCAACGCCGGATACTCTTCACGCCCGCTGCCGAAATCCAACACCTCCGCGGCCGGTCAGTTGCCACCGACCCCGAGGCCACTGCACTTGCGTATCGTCGGAGCCAGTTGGCCTTCTATGCCAAGCATCGTCCAGCCTGGATTCCCGCGTTACGGGCCTATCTCCACCTCCGCGGTCAAATGCCGCCTAGCTAGAGTGAAAAGGGGTTCCTCTCGGTCGGTTTGGCTGGTTCCGTTTGATACACTTATTTCGATCGGCCCCTTACGGGTTCGCCAACCACTAACGCTTATCAACCCATTCAAGGTGGTCTAGTGCGCATCGCTATTGACGTCCGAAAGCTGCACGACTACGGCATCGGAACCTATGTCAGGAATCTACTGACCCATCTCGGGCGACTCGATCACGAAACTGAGTACTTGTTGCTGTGCCGACCAAACGACCGAGGTCTCTTAGACAAACTTGGCGAAAATTTTCGTGCGGTTCCGCAAACAGCCGAACCCTACTCACTCAGTGAGCAGCTTCGAATACCACTGCAACTGCAACGGGAACAGGTAAGCCTCTTCCACGCACCACACTACACGTTGCCAGCACTCACACCTTGCCGGTCGATTGTCACAATCCACGACTGCATCCACCTTAGGTTTCCTCAGTACCTGCCCAGCCGCCTGGCCTACGGGTACGCCCGAGCCGCCTTATGGTGTGCCACGCATCGATCCGACTGCGTGCTGACGGTTTCCGAGGCCTCAAAGCGAGACATCCTGAGCTTCTTTGATGTTCCGGCCAGTAAGGTCGTCGTCATTCCGAATGCGATCGACGATCGTTTTTGGAAACTACCGCCGGAAGACAACACCGTAAAGATTCGGGAACGCTATCAGCTACAGGCCCCTTTCTTGCTCTACGCCGGCAACATAAAGCCTCACAAAAACCTCGAACGCCTACTCGACGCTTTCTATCGTGTGCGGCAGAGGGGACACAACGACCTGACGCTGCTAATCATTGGCGACGAAATTACGCGATATGCAAAGTTGCGCCGCGCGGTCCATCGGTACCAGCTTCATCGTTACGTACGTTTTCTCGGTTTTGTACCTGACGATACCTTGCAGATCTTGTACCGCCTCGCGAGGGCGTTCGTCTTTCCCTCGCTGTACGAAGGCTTTGGGTTACCACCCCTCGAGGCGATGGCCAGCGGCACCCCGGTGATAACGTCGAACGTCTCCGCCCTTCCGGAAGTTACAGGAACAGCGGCAGTCCTCGTTGACCCACGTGATCGGGATGGGATTGCAGACGGGATATGTCGAGTTCTCGAAGACGACGTCCTCAGAGCGGAGCTAGTGAAAAAAGGCCTGGCCAGGGCGCGAGAATTCTCCTGGGATCGTTCCATACGTCAGATTTGGAAAATCTATCGCGAAGTGCACCAAGGCTCAAATGGTACGTCTACGCTGAAAAACATAACCGATGCCTAACGTAGTTCCGCCTCCGCCACTTCGGAGCCATCGAATCGCTCTCGTACACGACTGGCTAACAGGTATGCGTGGGGGCGAGCGGGCCCTCGAAGCAATTTGCAGGCTCTACCCGGATGCGACCCTCTTCACGCTACTCCATCGAGCCGAAATGCTATCGTCATTGCTCAAACAGCGGAATCCGCACGCCTCCTTCATCCAACGGATGCCTCTCAGTAACCGTCTCTATCGCTACTACCTTCCACTCTTCCCCATCGCTATTGAGCAGTTCGACTTCGATCGATTTGACATCATTATCAGCACAAGCCACTGTGCTGCCAAGTCAGTCGTCAAGCCAGGCCGGGCCCGCCATCTCTGCTACTGCTTCACGCCGATGCGTTACGCGTGGGATCAATTCGATGCGTATTTCGGACCCGACCGAATCGGGCCGACCGGCTCCGCACTCTTGCGCCCTGCTCTTCGACGTCTGGCTCGATGGGACGCGAACACGGCCGGCCGCGTGGACCGCTATATCGCAATTTCGCAATATGTTGCAGGTCGCATCCGTCGTTACTATAATCGGCCAGCAGCGGTTGTGTATCCACCAGTAAACACTGATTTTTTTCAGCCGACTGCAGCGGACTCCGGCCGCGCGTTCCTGATCGTGTCGGCTCTTGTACCCTACAAGAGGATTGAGCTTGCCATCGAAGCCTGCCGGCTCGCTAATGTCCCTTTGCGCATTGTTGGTGACGGTCCGGAACGGAGTCGCCTCCGGCAACTCCGTGTTCCGGGAGTCAAATTTCTTGGAACGATCGACAACGAAGAACTTCTGAAGGAGTACCGTCAGGCGATCGCAGTCATTCTTCCGGGCGAAGAAGAGTTCGGCATCGCACCCGTAGAAGCCCAAGCTTGCGGGCGCCCCGTAATCGCGCTCAATCGTGGTGGCGCACGAGAGACAGTAATCCCTGGAGTGACGGGGCTACTCGTAGACGAAGACAGTCCTGAAGCGTTCGCACAAGCACTTCGCCGAACACAAGAATTGGAATTCGACCCCACCGCCATCCGCCAGAACGCATTAAGATTCTCCGAAGATCGATTCCTCTCAAATATTAGTCGGCAAGTGGCGAACATGGCCTCGGCGCCGTCAGAAGAAGCGAGATGGTGAAACACTACGCAAGAGCTTTAGTGGGTTTACACGTCGCTTCGGATGCCATCCTCGGTATGGCAGCCTTCGTATTAGCTTACGCCTTACGATTCGAAACAGGACTAATTCCGGTAACCCGAGGGTTCCCCCCGTTTCAGCAGTATCTGAATATTCTTCCACTCATCGGCGTGATCGTTCCCGTGGCATTCTGGATTCACGGAATGTACCGCCTCCGCCGTCACCGCTCTCGTGTCGATGACTTTTTCGGTGCGTTCGTCGCAAGCGTGATTGCAGTGGTGCTAGGCATCATGAGCACGCTATACGTGCAAACCTACTTTTTACCTCCTGACCTCAAAGAGCGCGGAGCGTTCGAAGTTTCTCAGGTCGCCTGGGTCCTATTCCTACTCTTGAACACGTTCGCGTGTTGCAGCACTCGCTTGCTTGTCCGTGAACGATTCGAGCGTCGGTGGCGCGCCGGGATCGGGCTAAAGCGAGTTCTCATCGCAGGTTCTGGCGACCTCGGCCGACTCGTGGCTGACAAGGCACTACAACGCCGAGAACTTGGCTACCGCATAGTGGGCTTCATTGACGACCGCGCAGAAGTGGATCACTTAGGATACCGGGGACTGCCGCTCTTGGGCACCCTGAATGACGTCAGTAATTTATTGCGGAGCGAGCAAATCGATTTGCTCTACATCAGCCTGCCCCTCGAAGAACATGTCAAGATGCTATCCCTCATCGAAGCCGCCAGTCGTGAGTGCACGGAAGTAAAGGTCGTCCCGGACCTACTTCAGTTCATCGCCCTTCGTGCGGGCCTCGAGGACCTCGACGGCGTCCCGATTATCAGCGTGAACGAGGCTCCCCTACATGGCCTCAACGCAGTGGTAAAGCGCGTGAGCGATGTGGCGCTGACGATAATCGCACTCGTCCTTTGCTCCATCCCAATGGCCGTGATCGCACTACTCATCCGCTGCATATCGCCAGGACCGATCATCTTTCGACAGGAACGTATGGGACTGGACGGGCGGTCATTTACGGTCTACAAGTTTCGTTCAATGTACCCCGATGCCGAGCGAGAGACTGGACCTGTGTGGTCGAACGAAAACGATTCGCGCCGCACGCCGCTCGGCTCATGGCTCCGACGCTTCCATCTCGATGAGCTCCCGCAGCTCTGGAACGTGCTTCGTGGTGAGATGTCGCTCGTGGGTCCGCGCCCAGAGCGTCCGTATTTCGTCCAGCAATTCAAAGACCGGTTCCCTCAGTACATGCTCCGCCATAAGGTCAAGGCCGGCATAACGGGATGGGCACAGGTCAACGGGTGGCACGGTAACACGTCGATCGAAAAACGCATCGAATTTGACCTGTATTACATTGAAAACTGGTCAGTGTCCCTTGACGTCAAGATTCTATGGCTGACCGTGCTGCACGCCGTATTCCGAGTCCATGCTTACTAACCACCCCAATCCGTCATGCCCGCGCGCATAGTAATAACTGGCGTTGCAGGCTTTATCGGATCGCATCTGGCTGCCCACCTATTGGACCAAGGGCATACTGTCGTTGGGCTTGACAACCTGATCACCGGCAACAGGGACAATGTCGCCCAACTGCTCAAGCGGGACTTCACATTCATTAACCACGACGTAACAGAGCATATTTCTATCGATGGGAACGTCGACTTCGTGCTGCACTGGGCCAGCCCCGCGAGCCCGGTCGACTATCTGAAATGGCCGATTCCAACTCTAAAGGTTGGTGCTCTCGGCACTCACAACGCGCTAGGTCTGGCCAAAGCGAAAGGGGCAACCTTCGTCCTCGCGTCTACGTCCGAAGTCTACGGCGATCCGCTTGAGCATCCTCAGCGCGAGTCCTACTGGGGGAACGTCAATCCTATCGGACCTAGGGGCGTCTACGATGAAGCCAAGCGATTTGCCGAGGCGATGACCACTGCGTACCACCGCTACCACGGACTCAACACGAAGATTGTTAGGATTTTCAACACGTATGGCCCAAGGATGCGGCTCGCCGACGGCCGGGCCATCCCGACATTCGTGGTCCAGGCCCTTGTCGGCGAGGATCTAACAGTGTTTGGCAGAGGAGGCCAGACCCGTAGTTTCTGCTATGTCAGCGACCTAGTCGAAGGAATCGTTCGACTAATGGAATCCGACACAAACGATCCGGTTAACTTGGGAAACCCAAAGGAAATGACGATCATCGAACTCGCCAAGCGCATCGTCGCGATGACTGACTCGCGCAGCCAAATCGTTTACCGACCGCTTCCACTCGACGATCCTAAGGTTCGCCAGCCAGACATCGCGCGTGCCCGTAAACTCCTTGGCTGGGAGCCGCTCGTCACGCTTGAGGATGGCCTCGCCCGAACGATCGACTATGTAAAGCAAGAGCTAGCTTGACCATCACGTTGAGCCAGCCTCCCGACGCTCATGCGTAATTCGATCTCGAACCCACTTGACGCCGTCTTGAATCGCTTCGGCTAATTCCCCCACCTTCTACGCGCCGACTGGCCGCTCGGACCACAACAATCGGCATCGTTAGAGTTTTGACGACATAGATTTCAGGCATCTATTTGGTTATCAACACATCTCAACGACTGTTGACCGCTCGAGCTGCGTGCGCGATGTAATGAAGGCCTGACACTAAAGCAATCCCTAGCGACGCATAGATGCAAACATCTACTGCCAACGATGTCTGCTCCAAGTAGTTGAAACTCATCGTTACGACACTCGTCACGACGTAAATCGCCGTAGCCAGCTTCCCATAGATTGACGGTTGAAAGGTTCGCGGCCCGATCGCCAAATTCACGA
>DBHR01000010.1:0-1281 GCA_002296225.1 Acidobacteria bacterium UBA823
AGACTTGTGCCAAGCCTAGTCACACGTCGTCACAGCCTGTCTCTATTAACAAAAATTGTCACAGCTAGTCACAGGTATGCACAGATGGTGTGATCCGTGGAACAAATTGAAACACGCCCAATCACGTTGAACCCGCCCTCAGCCAGCGGTAGACTCTAGCCCTCCGGCAATTTCGTCGGCGCCGGAGGCGTGCTGTGACCGCCTAACAACGTCTCGCGTCAGCAGGCTGACAGCTGTGAGGAAGGACTACACTCCCATCTCCGACGCGGACAGGACGGTCGACGAAACCAGCTTCGTCGAACGGTACTGGACCGAAACCTGGAACAACTCCGATCACCTTCCAGATGTGTCGGCGTTGACGCGGCGCGAAGAATACCGAATCATGCGGCCTTTCCTCGCGCAGCTCCCCAAGGGCAGCCGTATCCTCGACGGAGGATGCGGGCTCGGAGAGTGGACGGTGTTCTTTGCTCGACAGGGTTTCGACATCGTTGGCCTCGACCTCAGCGGGGAGATCGTCGAGAAGCTGAAGATTAGATTCCCAGCGTGTCAGTTCGTCCGCGGTGACATTCGACAGACCGGGTTCGAGGCCAAATCATTCGCCGCTTACTTCTCTTGGGGTACCTTTGAGCATTTTGAAAGCGGCCTCGGTGAGTGCTTGGTAGAGGCGCATCGCCTCCTTCGACCCGGCGGCAGGCTGTTCATCAGTGTGCCGTTTAATAACTGGCGCCACATCTTGCGAGACGCACGCCGCCTTGAGTGCTGGGATCACGACTTCGACGCCAGGGACGGTTATCGGCAGACCCACCGGTTCTACCAGTGGCGTCTAACCCGCCCCGAACTCCAACGTGAGCTGGAATTGCACGGTTTTCAGACCGAGAGGATCACACCCATCCACAAGCTCACGGGGGCGGGGCGTTGGCTGCAGTGGGATTTCCGCGTGTTTCGGCCGAACACACGCGCGTATTTCGCGGCACGCCGTGCTTTTGCTTTCCTGATGCCTGCCGCCTACATCAGCCACATGATTCTGGCCGTCGCCAAGCGACGATGAGGGCAGTTGTTGGCTTTAGTCGCGACGTGTCGCTCGACGGCGCATGTCAGACTACCCGCCAGACTACGTCACCAGACGGCTCTGCTGTCGCTTCAGGCGAGTGAGTTGCAATGAGTTTTTTTTGATTCGTGGAACAATCGTGGAACAAATCGGCCTGACAGGGCGGCGGTCATCGCCGCCCTTTTGCATACCTGCTAAAATTCCTAAGTAAATGTGGTGCGGAAGGGGGGATT
>DBHR01000010.1:1632-11817 GCA_002296225.1 Acidobacteria bacterium UBA823
CTGAGGCTTGCGCGTCTGCCAGTTCCGCCACTTCCGCAATGAGGCAGGTGTCCCGAGTAAACCCAGACTGCCGATTATAACTGGAAGCGGGAGAGACCATCGACCGTAGTGAACCCCTTCGCAGCTTTCAGGTCTTGTAAGCTAAGGTTCTGGCTGGTCCGGACGCGCGATGGCGATGCTGCGCCAGTCCCGCGGATGGCGCTAAGTAGGGAGGTCCAGTCGTGTCTGCACGACGAGGAATTAATTTCGTCCTAACGTTCGTGATGA
Source organism: Acidobacteria bacterium UBA823 (assembly GCA_002296225.1). GTDB lineage: Bacteria > Acidobacteriota > Vicinamibacteria > Vicinamibacterales > UBA823 > UBA823. The sequence continues at coordinate 1,900 of DBHR01000010.1, forward strand.
TGGCCATTGTTTTTTCGATGGTCAGCGTAGTGGCGGCTTACTTCTTCGTGTCGCGCGAACCGTCGGTGCCGCGAGATGCGACGCTCGTGCTGCGTGTACCGGGCAGCCTAACCGAAGTTTCCCCGGGCGGTCTTTTGGGACAGCTCTTTGAGGCGCCGCCGACACTTCGCTCGATCGTCAACAATCTGCGCAAAGCGGCGGTGGACGATCGGGTGTCGCGGGTCGTTTTGGTTCCGAGTAGTGGGCAGGCGCTCTGGGGAAAGATCCAGGAGGTCCGAGACGCGGTGCTGGCCTTCAAGCGGTCGGGCAAGCCAGTCGTGGCCTATCTGGAGTACGGCGGCAATCAGCAGTACTACCTAGCGACCGCAGCCGATTTGATCGCCCTGATGCCGTCCAGTCCACTCGACCTGACGGGGATAGCCAGCTACGAGCTCTTCCTGCGCGGCACGTTCGACATGATCGGTGCCTATCCGGATTTTCTGCACGCCGGTGAGTACAAGACGGCTGCGAACCGGTTTACCGAAGAGACGTTCACGCCAGCGCATCGCGAAATGTCGGAGTCGCTGACCGTGGACATGTTCGGACAGTTGGTGCGTGGCATTGCCGATGGGCGTGGTCGGCCAGAGTCAGAGGTACGCAGGCTTATTGACGAGGGTCCGTTCTTGCCGGAAAGCGCGCTCGCAGCCGGGCTGGTCGACAAGCTGGCGTACGAGGATGAAGTGATCGATCACGTTTGGTCAGGACGACAATTGATCGACGGTCAAGACTACGCAGATGTGAGCTTGCGTTCGGTGGGCTTGAACACGGGACCGAAGATTGGGGTCATCTATGTCGACGGTCTCATTAATACCGGCCGGAGCGGTTATGACTCGCCGCAAGGTCGCGTGGTTGGGTCGGACACGCTCATCGAGTACCTGCGTGAGGCGCGCAACGATTCGAGTATGCGCGCCGTCGTGCTTCGGATTGACAGTCCCGGCGGCTCGGCGATTGCCTCCGACGTTATTTGGCGCGAAGTGATGCTAACGCGCGAAGAAAAGCCGGTCATCGCGTCGATGTCAGACGTGGCAGCGTCTGGCGGCTACTACATCGCGATGCCCGCTCACGCCATTGTGGCGCAGCCGGCGACACTGACCGGCTCGATCGGGGTTGTGGTTGGCAAGGTTGTGATGGGGGAGACCTACGGTAAGCTCGGTGTAAACGTCGAGTCAGTGAGTCAAGGCCGCTTCGCCGAGATCAACTCACCGGTCAGGCCGTTTTCACCGGCTGAGCGAACCAAAGTGCAAGCGCAGCTCGACGCGGTCTACAGCACGTTTGTCGACAAAGCGGCTGAGGGCCGAGCCATGACGCGTGAACAGATTCACGCCGTGGCGCAGGGCCGCGTCTGGACGGGGCAGCAAGGCCGCCAAATGGGTCTCATTGACGACTTGGGTGGCCTGGACCGCGCGATCGAACTCGCCAAGCAGCACGCTGGTATTCAGCAGGAAACGGAAGTAGAACTAGTGGTCTATCCGCCGGTGCGAGGGGTGTTGGAGTTGCTCCGCCATCCGTTCGAGAGCGTACGTGAGAGTCTACTAGCGTCGCTGATGTCGCCCACGGAAGCGCGTGTGGTGAGAGCCCTCTCGGCGCCGCTCCGGCTGTTTACGCGGGGAGAAGTACTTGCGTTGATGCCAAACGTCTTCTTGCCGTAAAGCCAGGAATATCCGGCAGCTGACGCCTTAGGTGCTAGGCTTGGTTCTGAACCAGAGATTCGGAGACTAGAGATATCCCCCGCCGCCGACCGGGTTAGATAATCGACATCGCCAATGTTTCTAAATTGATATCGATCCGCATGGTTTCCTTGGCCTTAGTCATGTAGGCGCTGAAGAAGCGCCCCTGCCGGTCCATCAGCAGTTCGCTACGCAGACTGTCCACCGCCTCGGAAAAACCGTCCTCGGTTGTGTCCTCTCGCTCGGCGACGTGGATCACCGCCACGGCGTCGTCGGTCGCGAGCACGTCGCTGGTTTCTCCAACTGCCAGCGAAAAAGCAATTTCCTCGATTGTCGGGTGTGATAGGAGGCCTGTCGGCGCCGTGCCTCGTGCCACGAGGTCGGTGGTGGTCACGGCCAAGTCGGCGCGTTCGGCAGCCTGCGTGAAGTTGTCAGCCGATTGCAGCGTTGGCGTCACTTCGGCCGCGCGCTGCTCGGCAGCTTCCCGCGCTCGCAGGTCGAGGACGTCGGTCTTAACCCGGTCGAACACTTCGTCCAATTCGGGTGCGTACGATTCTTGTTCGTCGGTTACGGTTAAAAAGACATGGCCTGTCGGAGTGCGGAGGGGACCGCCGACCTCGCCAGGGTTGAACGAGAAGGCGGCCGAGGCGACGCCAGAGGCGAGGCCAAGCCCTTCGATTGCGTCAGTACGTGCGAAGTAGTTCGACTCGGTTATTGTTAATCCCTGCTCGCTAGCAACTCGCGCGAGGTCTTCTGGCGTTGCCATCTCACCCGCCAATTGCTCAGCCATAAGGTCGGCTTGAGCCTGGGCCCGGTCCCATTGGAGTTGTTCAGCGATTTGCTCGCGCACCTCGTCGAGTGGACGGGTAGAGGCTTCCCGCTTATCAGTTGCGAGGATGATGTGGAAGCCGTATTCGGTTTGCACGAGGTCGCTGATTGCCCCGGGTTCCATCGAGAACGCGGCCGATTCGAATTCAGGCACCATTCGCCCGCGGCTGAAGTAGTCGAGGTCGCCACCGAGACTCGCCGAACCGGCATCCTCAGAGTGTGCCTCGGCCAAGGCCGCGAAGTCGGCACCCGCTCTGGCGTCAGCTAGCACGGCCTCGGCTCGCGTCCGCACCTGCTCCTCGTCTTCGCCCTCGGTCTCGAAGAGGATATGACTGGCGCGCACCTGCTCGGGCGTCGAATACTGAGATTGGTTGTCGGTGTAGTACTGCGCGCTATCGGCGTCTGTCACGAGGATGTTAGGTCTGAGCACCTCGGCATCAATTGAGAGGTAGTTAATCTTTCGCTTTTCGGGCATCCGGTAGTTGGCTGCATTTGTTTCGAGCTGCGCGGCGAGTTCTTCATTGGTTACAGTGATGCCGTCGCGGAATTCGGCAGGTGAGAAGGTGACGATGTCGAGCATTACCTTCTCGTTGCGCAAGCGGTACTGTTCGCGTAGCTCGTTGTCCGACACTTCAATCCACGCGGCGACTGCGCTTCGCAGTTTGTCGAGCAGGATGCTACGTCGGATGTCTTCCTCGAACTGTGCCGGTGTCATCGGCGGACTCTGTGAGCGCAGCAGTAGGCGGTACTGTTCCTCGCCGATGAAGGCGGCATTGTCTTGCAGCCCAGGCAGGCTCAGAATTCGCTCGGTCACTTCGACATCGCTTACGTTCAAGTCGAGCCGCTCAGCTTCGATTACTGCAGCTTCCTCGTCAATCATCCGTTGCAAGATTTGCCGGTCGAAGCCTAATTGTCTGAGCAACTGGTCGTTGAGCTCGCCGCCGTAGGCGAGTTGATACGACTGCACCTGTTGGAAATAGATGCGGCGGAAATCGGCCGAGGTGATGTCGCGCCCTTCGACGCTCGCCACAATGTCAGTTGGCGCGGCACCTGGCGCACTGGTGAGGAAATCGGGGATGTAGAAGCCGACAAATGCCAGAACGACGACCCCGAGGCTCCATTTGAGCCAGTTCTTGTGCTGCCGCATCCGGTCGAGCATTGTCATGGGCTGGTTACTCCTCGCCGGAAGACCGGCAAACGGTCGCAGTTATAATCGTAGAATAAGAAGTTCCATTTCTGCAAGCACTTGAGCGCAATGCATAATCTTGCCCATGACTTTTTCGATTACCCATATGGTGCCTGAGGGACGAGGGGTGATGTGATATATTCTCGGTGGATAGAAGGACTTAGGGAGATCGAAGGGTCGTTTTGAAGGCTACGTTACGGCGGTTCGCCACCGCGTGGATGCCCCACCGCAAGGTGGGCGCGTCTGCTGGTGTTGCCTTGACCGTCTATGACTCCAGTGCAGATGTTAAGGACCACGTTGCTCCGCTCAAGCGGTTGCGCCGGTTCCGAGTGACCTGCGTGCACCAACGGAAGACCTCGACCTCGGGTCCGATGCGCGCAGCTGATCTGGCGCCCTGGGAACTCGCATCGGGCCATCGGCCAGATTCGTTGGGGGGCTGATTGAATTTTCGTTCATTGAATTTCCGTTCGGTGTTATCGGTGTTCTCGAATGACTTGGCGATCGACTTGGGCACTGCCAACACGTGTGTCTACGCGCGTGGGAAAGGCATCGTCGTGAATGAGCCCTCGATTGTGGCCGTTCACAAGAAGACTGGGCGGATCGAGGCTTATGGCCGGGAAGCCAAGGAGATGTTGGGTCGTACGCCGGGGAACATCCAGGCGATCAAACCCATGAACGACGGAGTGATTGCCGATTTCGAGGTCGTCGAGAAGATGCTGAACCACTTTATTAAGAAGGCGCACAATCGGAACGTTTGGGTGCGCCCACGCATCGTCATCGGCGTGCCGTCGGAGATCACGCCGGTTGAGAAGCGCGCTGTGAAAGACAGCGCGCTGCGTGCGAAGGCGAGCGAAGTACACTTGGTGGAAGAGGCCATGGCCGCGGCGATTGGCGCCGGCATGCCGATCACTGAGCCGTCCGGAAACATGATCGTTGACATCGGCGGCGGCACTACCGAGATCGCGGTCATCTCAATGGCGGGCATTGTTTACAGCCGGTCCGTGCGTGTTGCGGGTAACGAGATGGATGCGGCGATCATCAAGGGCATCAAGAAGCAACACAAACTACTCATCGGCGAGCGTACGGCCGAGCAGGTGAAGATTCAGGTTGGGTCGGCGTACCCGCTGGAGAAACCCTTGACGATGGAGGTCAAGGGGCGAAATCTCACTGAAGGTATCCCGAAGACGGCCACTATCAGTGACGAAGAAATTCGCGAGTCGCTCGCCGGGACGATTAACGTGATCGTCGAGGCGGTGCGGGTTGCACTCGAACGCACGCCCCCGGAGCTGTCGGCCGACATTCTCGACCGCGGCGTCGTGCTGACCGGCGGCGGTTCGCTGCTCAATAATTTGGACAAGCGGTTGAGGGAAGAGACAGGCTTGCCGGTTGCGATGGCGGAAGAACCCTTGAATTCCGTCGTATACGGTGTCGGCAAGATGCTCGCGGACTTCGACCTGCTGCGGAAGATCTCGATCAACTAGTCAGCGCCGATCCCGTTCTTCTGCTTGAGACCGTGCTCGACAGCCACCGGCGCACCGGTTACATCCTGTTTGCCGTCCTGGTAGCCCAGGTCATTCTCATCTCGTTCCAGGTGCGCTCCGAGAGGGGCGTGCCAGTGATCGAATCGGTGACCTTTGGGGTCTTCTCGGAGATCCAACGCGCAGCTTCTGGGCTGGTGACCGGCGTGCGTGACAACTGGGGCCGTTACGTATCGTTACGTAACGTCACTGAGGAGAACGCTTCGCTGAAGCAGCGGATTGCCGACCTTGAGGTCAACCTGCAGGAGGCGCGTGCATTGGCGTGGCGTAGCGAGAGTTTACGAGCGATTCTGGATTACAAGAGAGCGGTGCCGCTGCCGACGCTAGGCGCCGAGGTGATCGCAGGTGATGCCACACCGTGGTTCCGTACGTTGACGATTAACCGCGGCACCACTGATGGCTTGCAGGCTGACTTGGCGGTGTTGGCACCGTCTGGCGTCGTTGGCCGCCTGGTTGGCCGGCTAGGTTTGAATGCCGCGAAGGTGCAGTTGCTGGTCGACCGCAACGCGGCGGCTGGTGCCATGATTGAGCGGTCGCGCTCGGCGGGCATTGTGAGCGGGGGCAGTGGTGACCCACCGTTACGCCTGGACTACGTCTCGAACCAGGCTGACGTCAAGGTCGGTGACCGCGTGGTGACGTCAGGGAGCGAAGGGATTTATCCGAAGGGATTTCTAATCGGTCTCGTTGAGTCGGTCGGGCTGGGCACCGGGCGTTACCAGGACAGCGGGCTCTATCAGAACATCGGCGTGCGACCAGAGATCGACTTTGATGCGCTGGAAGACGTTCTGGTCGTGACGGTGCGAAGACCGACTGACGTGCCACTGGGGGAGACGCAATGACGGTGGCCAGGATAGCGGTCACGATTGCGGTTGCGGTGGCGCTCCAGACCACCCTGTTGCCATATCTGGTGGGCAACTGGAGCGGGATCGACCTGGTGCTGGTCGCAGTCATTTACGTGGCGATGATGACCGGGCCGGTGACGGCGCTCGTGAGTGGTGCGCTCGGCGGCATCGTGCAGGACGCGCTCTCGGGTGGCCTCATTGGGGTCGGCGGCGTTGCGAAGACGCTCGTCGGATTCTCGGTGGCGATGCTTAGCGCACAGGTTATCGTCGTTCCTGCGCTTCCGCGGTTCGTCGTGTTTTTTCTGTCGACGCTGGTGCACGGGTTCGTGTTTCTTGGGCTGTATTCGATGCTGGAGTCCTACAACCCGAATACCGGGATAGGCGCCGTGTTTGGACAGTCGCTCGGTAACGGCGTGGCCGGGGTGGTGTTGTTCGAGTTGACCAAGGTGCTGCCGCGCTTGGGCGCCTTGCGCCTGCGCGGTTTCAACAGCGGCCGCGTGAAGCCGCGGATGGAGTGGTGAGCCGGCATGTTCGATGACGACCGTCAGGACCTGACCGTGCGACTGGCCGCCTTACAGGGCGTGGTCGTGGCCGTGCTGGTCACGTTGGCCGTGGGTTTCTGGTTCTTTCAGGTCGCGCAATACAACAAGTTCCGGGAGCTGGCGGACAACAACCATCAGCGGGTGTTGCCGCTACGGGCTCCGCGGGGTGTCATCTTCGATCGTGACGGCGAAGCGATCGTCGAGAACCGCTACTCTTTCAATATTTCGCTGTTGCGTGAGCGGACCGGCGACCTCGCGCGCTCGGTGGCGCGGCTGGCTGCGGTCAGTGGTACCGACGAGGCAGCGCTCTGGCGGGTCATCAAACAGCACGATGACAAACCGGATTATCAGCCAATCGTCATGATCCGCGAGGCAACCGTCGCGCAGGTGGCGGCGGTGGCCGCTCGGCGGCTCGAGTTACCTGCGACGGTCATCGAAGAAGTGCCAACGCGCTACTATCGGACCGGGATGCTGGCGGCACACTTATTTGGCTATGTCGGTGAAATCACGCCGAAGCAACTCGCCGAAGACGAGTTCGATGGCCTGCGCAGTGGTGCGATTGTCGGCCAATCCGGCGTCGAGCGCTCCTACAACCGGATGCTCATGGGCACTGCAGGTGCGCAGCGGGTTGTGGTGAACAGTGTTGGTCGTGAGCTCAACACGATGGACAGGCTCGACCCGGTTGAAGGCCGTCGGCTCCAGTTGACGATTGACTACGACTTACAGGCCGCAGCTGAAGAGGCGTTTGCCGTCACCGGCTTCAACGGTGCCGCGGTCATCTTGGAACCGAATACTGGCGAGGTACTCGCGATGGCGAGTGTGCCAGCCTACGACCCGAACGATTTCGCGCTTGGCATCGATCCGGAGACTTGGCAGCGGCTGAATGATGACGCCGAGAAGCCGCTCCACAACCGTGCCATCCAAGGCCGGTATGCGCCTGGCTCAATCTTTAAGATCGTTGTCGCGGTGGCAGCGCTCGAGGAAGGGATCGTTGAACCCGACTTCTCGGTGCAATGCAACGGTGTCAAGTCGTTTTACGACCGTGCATATCACTGCCACCTGCGTGGTGGACATGGACGGCTCACGATGGAGGAGGCGTTAGAGCGGTCCTGCAATGTCTACTTCTACACGCTTGGGAGCATGATCGATATCGACGTGCTGAATGCCTGGGCTCGCCGGCTCGGGTTGGGCGGCTGGACTGGCATTGACCTACCCCATGAGATAGAGGGGCTTGTTCCGTCGACACAGTGGAAGTTAGCGACTGCGGGCGAGCCGTGGTACCCGGGCGAGACGATTTCCGTGTCGATTGGCCAAGGCGCGCTCTCGCTCACACCGGTTTCGCTAGCGGTCATGATGGCGACGATCGCCAACGGTGGCGTCCGGCCGACTCCACACGTGCTGAAAGCGATTGACGGGGGTGAAGGGTGGGAACCGTTCCAACTGGCGCCAGGGGCAGTCATTGATCTCCAGCCTGAGACGGTTGAGACGCTCCATCGCGGATTGTGGCGTGTCGTGAACGCGCGCGGAACCGGCGGGCGAGCACGGATCGATGGCTTCGACGTAGCCGGTAAAACGGGGACGACGCAGGTCATCTCGCTGTCGGGCCGGGCAGCGGCCCAGGAAACCTCCGAACTGGATTTGCGGGATCACGGGTGGTTTACCTTCTTTGCGCCGAGTAACGGGACGCCCGAGGTTGCCGGCGCCGTTCTTGCGGAGCATTCTGAGCACGGCTACCTCGCAGCGCCCATCGCTCGTCATGTGATGCAGACCTATCTGGCGAAAAAGGCCGGTCTGGCTTTGCCGAGCTTTCCGCGGCCGCCACTGTTGACGAAAACTACGCCAGAAACCGCCCAGGCTGTGGTGTCCGAGCGGGTAGTCGCGCCCGTCGCTAGGCCAGGGGAAATAGACTAATGTTTGAGCGCCGACTGGGTTATCACATTGACTGGCTGCTCATTGCGGCGGTGTCGGTGGTGTGCGCGATCGGTACGAGCATGATCTACAGTACCACCTATGACCCGACGGCGGGCACCGTCGGCCCGCAATTTGCGACGCAGTTCTACGCTTTGCTGTTAGGCGGACTAGCCTTCGTCATCTGCGTGGTTATCGACTACCGCGTGCTTGCGAATAACTCGCTGTTCATCCACGGTGGAGTTCTGGTGGCGCTGGTATGCGTGCTATTTTTCGGCGAGGTCATTGGCGGTGCGCAACGTTGGCTTTCGGTGGGGCCTGCGAATCTACAGCCATCCGAGTTTGCAAAGCTGGGATTGGCGCTACTGCTCGCCGCCTATTTCAGTGAATATCGGCGCGGCACGGTCGAGCGCGCCGACCTTATAGTGGTCGCGGTCTTGACGGCTGTTCCCTTCGTGCTGATCGCGAAGGAGCCTGATCTGGGCACGGCCGTGGTGCTGCTCTCGGTGGCCCTCGGCGTTACCTGGGTGGCTGGACTCCGTATGCGGTGGCTGGCCGCACTGGCCTTAGTGGCGCTGCTCCTAGCGCCGCTGGCATGGTTCGCGTTGGAACCCTACCAGCGTGAACGACTTATCACGTTTGTCAACCCGGGGCGCGACGCGCTCGGCGCCGGGTACCAACAAATTCAGGCGCGTATCACAGTCGGGTCGGGTGGCCTGACCGGGAAAGGGTTTCTGCAGGGCACGCAGGGGCAGTTCAACTTCCTGCCCGTGGCGCACAACGATTTCATTTTTTCGGTACTAGCGGAGGAGCAAGGGTTTCTTGGCGTCATCGTGGCGCTCGGGCTGTACCTATTCGTGATCATACGTGGTCTCACGGCTGCGCGGCTTGCGAAGGACCGCTTGGGGGCTTACCTTGTCGCCGGGGTGATGTTGAGCTTTGCGTTTCAGGTCATCTACAACGTGACCATGTCTGCCGGTTTGGCGCCCGTGAAAGGGCTGACGCTGCCGCTGATGAGCTATGGCGGGTCGTCCCTGATTGCCACACTAGCTGGATTTGGGCTCGTCGTGAACGTCCGGATGCGCAGGTTCACAAACTAAGAACGCTTTCAGCGCCGGCTCAAGATCGGCCGAAGGAGCCGACCGCGCCGGCGCACGGGACGAGGGGGTTGAGTGGGCATCTGGCAGTTGGCGGATGACACGTGCGGCGATTGGTCGGCAGGTGCTGGCCGGCCGTGGCGCGCGCTTGTGGTTGTGAGTGCATACCCCATCGGTCCCGAGTGGAGTTTGGCGAATGAACAAGGAGATGATCATCTCCTCGAACGGCCACCAGACCGCCGTGGCCATTCTCGAGGACGACCTCGTGACC
>DBHR01000010.1:12140-12300 GCA_002296225.1 Acidobacteria bacterium UBA823
GACCGAGGTCTTTATCGAACGGGATCGCCAGCGTGGAACCGTCGGGAACATCTACAAGGGCCGGGTTTCGAAGGTGCTGCCCGGCATGCAATCGGCGTTCGTCGACATCGGCTTGGAGCGTGACGCATTTCTCTACGTGTCGGAAGTGCACGACACGCTG
>DBHR01000010.1:12600-12872 GCA_002296225.1 Acidobacteria bacterium UBA823
GAAGTGCACGACACGCTGGAGGAGTTTGAGCGCCTAGACACGAGTGATGACGGTGACGAAAACGCCGAGGGTAACGCTGATGCCGACCCCAACGGCGACGTGAACGGCAACGTCGATCCAGCGGTGGCTACGCCTGAGCCTAGCCACGGTCGTGACCGCGATCGGAATTTCCAAGCTAAGATCGAAGACCTGTTAGAGCAGGGCCAGGAGGTGTTGGTCCAGGTGGTCAAGGAGCCCCTGGGCACGAAGGGCGCGCGCATCACATCGCACGC
>DBHR01000010.1:13192-13623 GCA_002296225.1 Acidobacteria bacterium UBA823
AGTATGCCTGGTCGTTTCTTGGTCTTCATGCCGACGGTCGACAATATCGGCATCTCGCGAAAGATCGACTCGCGGGAAGAACGGTCTCGCCTCCGTCGGATAGTCCGGGAGTTTAAAAAGGAGCACAACTTCACGGGTGGGGTGATCGTCAGGACTGCCGCCGGTGGTCGGTCTGAAGAGGATATTGTCAGCGATCTGTCCTACTTTGATCAGGTCTGGACCGGTATTCGGCAGCGGAGCGAGGCCAACCGTGCGCCGGCCGTCGTTTATCAGGAGGAGAGTCTTGTTGCGAAGCTCCTCCGCGACTTCTTGACGACCGACTACTCCGCGATTCGTATCGACAACGCAGAGGAATATGGGCGGGTTGTTAAGCTGGTCGAACGGATCATGCCCGACCTCGTACCGCGAGTGCACCGTTATACGAAGGCTTT
>DBHR01000014.1:0-9371 GCA_002296225.1 Acidobacteria bacterium UBA823
GCCGGCTACCTCTCAGGCCGGCCGATCCCAGACCTGACTTCTGGCCTGCGGGCAGCACGACACAAGCCCTTGCTCGAATTTATCCACCTATTGCCGAACGGATTCTCGACGCCGACCACAACGACCCTGTCGTTCATGAAGGCCGGTTACAACGTCGCGTTCGAACCCACGGAGGCCGCAACGCGAGAGGGGCAATCGAAGGTTCAGCTGGCGCGGGACGGTTTTAAGTTTTTCTTGATCTTGCTGCGCGTGATCACACTCTTCAATCCGCTGCGGATCTTCGTGCCCATCGCCAGCGTGCCGTTCCTGTTAGGCGCAGGCTACATGATGTGGACATTGGTTCGGTACGTGCGGGTCACGAACTCATCCGTGCTATTGATTGTCCTGGGTGTCATCATCTTCCTGATTGGCCTCGTATCAGAACAGATTTCCGCGCTCAGATTCGAACGGAGACGGTAGCAACAGCCACCGGCCATTTACCAAACAGACGGCCCAGAGCGACTGGTTGATGTCATGCCCCACACCGTCGTAATGGTGACAACGTCCTATCCGCGGTTCACCGGAGACGCGGTGGGCACCTTTCTCGAGCCGATCGCGCAGGGCGTCGCGGCGCGTGGGCATGCTGTTCATGTGGTCCTGCCGTGGCATCCCCGCGTCAGACGCAAACCGGTCGAACGCGGGGTTCATCTGCATTACTTCCGTTACGGTCCGGCCCGCCTATCGGTCTTCGGGTATGCACAAGGACTCCGAGCGGACGTCCACCTGAAGACTACGGCCTATCTTACCGCTCCATTCGCATTCGTTGCGGGAACGCTCAAGGCCCGTCGCGTAGCCAGGCGGTATGGCGCCACGGTCATGCACGGCCATTGGGTGATCCCGGGGGGTGTGATCGCAGCCGCGGGTGCTGCGGGGCACCTTCCGCTAGCGATCAGCCTCCACGGCTCGGACATTTATATTGCCGAGCGATACCGCCAGCTTGGACGAACTGCCCGCTGGGCGTTTGGGCGGGCGGGCTGGGTGACGGCATGCAGCGAAGATTTGCGCAAGCGCGCCGTCTCTCTAGGTGCCACCGAGGAAAAGACTGAGGTGCTTCCCTACGGCGTGGATGCTGAACGATTCAGCCCAAGCCCCAATGCCGACGCACGGGTGCGCGCCCAAGTTGAAGGACCCTCAGATGCACCGCTCATCTTCACGGCCGGTCGCCTCGTTCGAAAAAAAGGCTTCGAGTTTCTCATCGACGCAACGGCACGACTCACGCCGGTTTGGCCTGAACTTCGCCTCGTGATCGCGGGCGAAGGCGATCTGGATGTCGAGCTTCGGCAACGTGCCCGCGACGCGGGTATCGGCCATCGCGTGACGTTCACCGGGAACATCTCACAGAACGCCATTCCCAGCTACCTTAACGCCGCAGACCTTGTCGTTGTGCCGTCCGTGCGGGACGCCGCGGGCAACGTTGACGGATTACCGAACTTTCTCCTCGAAGCACTTGTGTCTGGCACAGCCGTCGTAACCACGGATGTCGGCGGAATCAGCAGCGTGGCCAAAGAGGGTCACACAGCGGTGGTCGTACCCCCGGCAAGTGCTGATGCGATTGCTAACGCCATCGACGCTCTGCTTCGGAATCCTGAACGGCGGCGCGACTTGGGTGCGGCGGCGCGCGCCGATCTCGAACGGAATCAAAGCTGGGCGGACGTCGCGGAGCGCTTCGAAGCGATCTACGACCGACTAGCCGGAAAGTCGCGCGGATGAGACGCTACATCCTCAAGGGTTGGCGCTACTCCTAGCGAACGCTTTCGTGCGACGACGGTCATGATGTCCCACAAGTTGATAAACGGCCTCAGCCGGCCAAGGCGAGCCAACGCACTTAGCCGTAGCACGGCCGGGCCAGTACAAGGCATAAAGAGAAACGCCAGCTTCCACACGACGAAGTCGAGCGGTACCAGTTTGCCCGGCTTCGAGACCGCCACCGTCTCGAAGCCGGCTTGTTCCAGTAGATTTCTGATCGTGACGGGCGAGAAGAAGTAGAGGTGACGAGGCGGGATCATCAGATGCCAAAAGCGTCCCATCACCCGGGCAAACAGACTACCAATGTCACCCGTACTCAGGGCAAGCACCCCGCCATCACGCAGCACGCCACACGCACGTTGTAGGATGGCCAATGGATCCGACACGTGCTCGATGACGTCCCACATCGTGACAACATCGATAGACTTGGTGTCAAGGTTCACCTCCAGGAAATCCCCGACCGTTACGTCCCGTAGCCCCCTGGTGTGCGCCTGTTTGGCAGCGAAGGTTGACATCTCGATACCAGCGATGTGCCCGACGTGTGGTCGAGCCGCCATCATAAAATCGCCGGTAGCACAGCCGACATCGAGCCAGCGGCCACGCGCGACATCGGGATTTGCGAGCAGTCGTTGCACGCGACGCTCAGCATTGACCATGCCTGGACTTCCGGTCTGACTCGCGAATTTCGTACCTACCTGAAAGAACGACTCTGAATAGAGCCGCATCAACTCGTCTGGTCCAGGATGCGGGCTAGCGAAAATCAGTCCGCACAAAGGGCACCGTAGGATCGAGTAGGCCCCCTTGCGGTAGAGGTGTTCCGAGCCAGCCGAAGGTCCGCATGTGATGCAAGAACGCTGTTTAACGCTTATAGAATGCTCATTACTCATCGCAAACCCGGCGGGACTTAGGCCGCCACGCCATTCTACTCAGGCGAAGGATTGCGCTACACTTCTGAGCCGGAGCGCTGACGTCGCGGTCTGGCAACTCGAATCCTAATGTTGTATCAGCTAGTCGCTCTTGGCGTGATCGCCTACCTGCCGGGCGCCGTCATCTTTCGGGCACCGATCGCCGAGCGCTGGCGACGCGCGGCGCTGACCGCCGAAGAGCGCACCTTCTGGGCAGTTTTCATCAGCCTCTCGTTGTCGTCGACAATCGCCCTGGGCCTAGCAGCCGCGGAGGAGTATAGCTTCGACCGGTTACTCTTAGCCAACGGAGCCCTAAGCCTCGTAGTCGTGCTCCTCGCCCGCGGCCGGTTGCGATTGGAGGCTGAGGCGCCGCGGCCAGGGCTTACCGTCCTAGCGCCCATCGCCTTGGTAGCGCTCGGGTTCTGGCTGTACTTCCCGACCTCGGAATACATCATAGGCGGCAAGGATCCAGGCGTGTACGTGAACGAGGGGATCCAAATCGACCAACGCGGTGCGCTCCTCATCCGGGACCCACAAGTCGCATCTCTGCCACCCAACTCGCGGGACCTCTTCATCCCCCGCCGGGACAACGAAACCGGTTACGGACTTCGGTTCATGGGTTACTTCGTCACCGAACCTTCTTCTGGCACGGTCGTCGCACAGTTTCCACATCTTTATCCGGTGTGGGTCGCCATTGGGTACCACCTCAACGGCCTGACCGGAGCCAGGCAGGTCATTGGCATCTGGGGAATCCTCGGTTTGTTGGCTCTGTATTTCGTGGGGGCGCGCGCAGTCGGGACCTTACCGGCATTCACGGGTTCTGCCTTGCTGGCGGTAAATGTCGCGCAGGTATGGTTCAGCCGCTACCCAAACTCGGAGTTGGTCCTCCAAGCGATACTGCTCGCCGCGCTCCTAGCGTTCGCTCGCGCTCACATCGACAGCGATCGGTTCTTCGGACCGCTCTCGGCAACGCTGCTCGGCCTATCCCTCTTCGTTAGACTGCCCGCGGTGCTAGCCTGGGCGGCGGTCGGCGGGGCCCTCTTGGCCACCGCGGTCGAAGGCCGGAGACCTCGCATCAGCTTCATCGGCCCAGCGGTGCTCTGGCTAGGACTCGCGACCTGGTATTTCGTCACGATCCTCGAGCCCTATGCCGCGCAACCGATCGGATTCATCCAAAATCTTCAGACGATCCACATCGTCCTGCTCGGCTTCAGCGCCGTCGGGGTCATCGTGCTGATGGTGGCGGCCCGCTCGGAAATACGGAAGATACAGATTCGGCGCTGGCTGCCTGTGGTAATCAGCGGCAGCGTCGTCCTGGCCGCCGCGTACGCGTACTTTCTTCGCGCACCGGGCGGACGCCTCGCCATCCATGACGCGCTTGCACTTCGAACATACGCGGCGTACTACTTGTCGCCCTACGGCCTCGTCGCAGCCCTACTCGGATTCGCCCTGCTCGTGCGTCGATCATTCTGGCGAAACCCTGCATTGATCCTGAGCATTGTCGCGTTCTCGGTCTTCTTCTTTTACAAGACCCGGATCGTGCCCGAGCACTTCTGGATGGCGCGGCGGTTTCTCCCGATTATTCTTCCGATGTCGATGTTACTCATCGCCACAGCGGCCTTCTGGGGAGTTGACACCGGGTGGTCGCGCACGCTGCGAGGACGATTCAGGCTCGTTGGTCGGGTGGTTATCGGTCTCGCTTTCGTGGGGCTCTTGGGCCAGCAGTATCTAGCCGCATCACGGCCGCTCCTGGGTCACATCGAATACGCCGGCGTGATTCCGAAGCTCGAAGAGCTAGCCGATCGGTTCGGTGATCAGGATCTCGTTATTGTGGAGTCCAGAACCGCATCCGACCTCCACGTCCTGGCACTGCCACTCGCCTACATCTACGACCGGAACGTACTTGTCCTCAGCGAATCTAATCCAAACAGGAGCGCTTTTCTCGAGTTCTTGACCTGGGCTCGTACACAGTATCAAGACATTTTTTTTCTAGGGGGCGGACGCACGGACCTGCTCTCATTTATGACCGTCACACCGGTGAGTTCGGAGTGGTTCCAAGTGCCCGAATATCAATCGCTCTTGAATGCCTACCCTAGAGCGGTGGGCCGCAAGGAGTTCGACTTTGGCGTCTACCGGTTCGGCGAAGCCGTCAGCCCGCAAGGACCGTTTTCGCTCGACATCGGTACGATGGATGACCTTCATGTGGCGGAATTTCATGCTAAGGAGCGTTCGTCGTCGTTGGGCGAAGCCAGTCAGGCGGGACAGTGGGTCACCTTTCGCTGGTCACGTGAAGAATCTCACATTGCTATTCTGAACACGTCGGCGAACGCTCGAGTGCTTACGCTCTGGATGAGCAACGGCAACCGTCCCGACAACGTGATTCCCGCACGCGTCGCAGTCTACCTCGACGAACTACTGATGGGAGATGTGCGTGTGACCAACGGATTCCGCCCCTACACGTTTTCCATTCCGCCTGATCTCGCTGCAGTAATGGCGGAACGACGGGAAACAACGGAGCTCAAATTGCTAACTAACACCTGGAATCCATTCCAAGTGCTCAGCGTATCCGACGATCGGGATCTCGGCGTGATGGTCGATCACGTAGAGATACAATGAGGTCCGGTGTTTGATCACCTGCTAATCCACAACCGCGTTGAGCGGTGGCTTGTTGGCGCAGCCGACCTCGTGCTGTCGGCGGGCACGTTGATCGCACGACGCTCGACCGTAACATCTGACCAACCTGTCCGCATTCTCGTACTTCGACTGGAACGCATCGGCGACCTGCTGATGACCCTGCCCGCGCTTGCGAAGCTTCGCGCGGGGCTACCAGACGCGACGATTGATCTCGTCGTCGGAAGCTGGAACACTTCGCTAGCCGAGCTACTGACGGTCGTGGACCATGTCGAAACCGTTGATGCACCCTGGCTAGCCAGGGGAGACACGGAAACGGGCTACCTGGAGTTAACTCGGAGGGCGTCACAGTGGCGAACCGGTCGGTATGACCTTGCCATCAATTTCGAAGGCGACATCCGATCCAATGCTCTCATGGCGCTCTGCGGAGCACCGCGCCGCATCGGCTTCGCCATCAAGGGCGGCGGGGCGTTCCTGACCGAGCGCAGCACATACAACCGCCGGGCGCATGTCGCAACAAATGCCTTACGGCTCGTCGACACAGTGCTGCAGCACCCCGCAGCCAATGCTTCCGCCGACGCTCGCTCGCCCTTCGCCATTCCGGAAGCCGTAAGAACACGAGTTCGAGATGTGCTTGAGCGAATCGGCCGCCCAGCCATCGGGATTCATGCCAGCGGCGGACGAGCGATCAAACAATGGGACCCCGCCCGGTTCGCAGAAGTGGGCATTCAATTGGCGCGATCGCGAGGCGCAACGCTCGTGCTGACCGGTTCAACCGGAGACCGGGCAGCGGTGGACCGAGTAAAGGCGGAGCTCCCAGAAGACCTTCCGGTGGTCGACCTTTCCGGCACGCTGGACCTGCCGTGCCTAGCAGTCGTGCTCGAACACCTTTCGCTGTTCATCACTGGCGACACTGGGCCAATGCACCTAGCGGCCGTAATGGGGACCCCCATCGTCGCGATCTTCGGCCCATCGGACCCAATCAACTACGGCCCCTGGATGGCACGCAACCGCGTCGTCCGCGTCGACATTTGGTGCAGTCCGTGCAATCAGGTCCGCCGTCCGCCGTCCCGGTGCATTGGCCACGTGCCAGATTGCTTGGTCGGCGTCGAGGTGGACCAGGTGGTCACGGCTGCAAACGCTCTACTCGGCTGAATACCTAAATGGGCATTCAAATCCAACAATTCATTTAGCCTGATGGTCACCAGGGTTAGCATCAATCACATTCCCAAAGTTTTTTAAGTACGTGTTCCAAGCGGGAGCTTACGGCTCACGTGGGTGCGCGGCCTCCCACTCACGGGCGACTCGTAGTCATCTGCTAGCCCTCCAAGAAACGTGCTCCGCTAGCACGTCATCGTAGAGTGCCAATAAGCGATCTGTAACTATCGGCCAGGAAAAACACCGTTCCACGAGTGCGCGCCCGGCTGCACCCATGCCGGCGAGACGGTGCTGCAGCCCTAGAGCCTCGGCCAAGACAGCCGCTAGTCCCACAGAGTCCCCTGGCGAAACCAGCCAGCCGGTTACCCCGGGTACCACTTTGTCAGGCAAACCCCCGGCCCGCGTGGCCACGACCGGCCTGCGATGAGCCATCGCTTCCAGAGTGGCGATCGAACTCCCTTCATACAGCGTAGGGTGTACGAACAACGTCGCTGCCTCGTACCAGGCGTGCAGTTCGCGATCGGTCGTCGACCCGATAACGAGCGTTCGATCGTGCAGCCCGAGCTTTCTGACAAGTCGTTCCAGAGTCGAGCGATAGTGCCCGTCACCCACGATGACCCACCGCCATCGGCTCACTTCAGGGCTTCGACGCAACTGAGCAAGCGCGCTGGCGAGAACGTCAAAGCCTTTATTCCGCTCAAGCCGACCAACACTAAGGAACACCGCGTCGTCGCTAGGGATCGCCCGGGCGGCGCGCGTCTCTGCCCCCTCGGCCGGTCCTGCTAACGCGTCGCACCGTCGAACGTCCACGGCGTTAGGAATGACACAGACGGACGACTCTGGAACACGCAAGTGAGTGATGGTGCTCGATACGAGCGCGCGATCTGTCGCGAGGATTCTGCTGGCGTAACGCGCGCACCGGCGCACCGCGACCTGCAGAGGCCGATAGGCGATGCGTTTGAGGCGGGCCCGCCGTGGATCAGTCCCGCCGAACTCCTCCAAGCCGTGGGGTGTGAATACGAGTGGAACCGACGAAGCGGGCGCCGGGAAGACCGCGCCCAGCACGCTCGCACCGTGACCGTGCACTAGGTCGACCTGACCATCATTTAATAGTTGGGCCGCCTGCCGTCCAGCTCGGAAGCCAAAGCAGAGATACGCGGTGTTCCGTTCGAGCACCGTCGTCCCACGACGGCCGGCAAATGGGAACGTCCGATACCGAATGGTACGTAGTGTCAACCGCTCGTCACGCAGCCAGTCGGTCTCAGTCCCCACACCTGCTCGAGAGGCCGGCCTCGTGATAAGCGTAACAGCAACTTCGCGCTTGAGCAGGTGGCGCGCGAGGTCGTCAACGTGCCGCTCAAGTCCGCCCGGACCGTGCAGGGTGGCACTCGCACGGGTTACTAACGCCACTCGGAGAGACGATCGGATCATATCCGCCCCACCAACTCTCGGTAGAGCGCTTCGACACGACCGACGACAACCGGTGCTGCAAATCGTCGCTCGACCCAATCACGGGCACCGTATCCCAACCGGCGTCTCAACTCGGTGTCCTCGCTCAGGCGCCGCACGTCGTCTCCCAGCGCCTCGGTCGTCGTCGACAGCAATCCAGTCTCTCCCTGCTTCACGATGTCGCGCGTGCCTCCGGTGTCCATCGCGGCCGTCGGTACGCCAAGCGCAGCAGCTTCCAACAACACCCGACTTAACGATTCCGGACCGTGCGACGGAAAGATGAGGATCGACGCATGCCCCAACCATCGGAGTGTCTCTGCTCGTGGCAGCCAACCCTGGAATTGAACGTCCACATTCGAGCGTGCGGCGTCCGCTGCGACCTCCGCCCGCTGCGACCCGTCGCCCACGATGACTAGCGGCCAGCGAAGCCCCGCGCGCACCATCGCGGGAATGAGTTTCGTGACCCCTTTATTCGGCGCGAGCTTGCCCACGTATACGGCATACGGCTCCGAGAGCGGCGGTGCCGCGGTGGCGCTGGCCCGGATGCCCTCAACGTCAACGGGATTCGGGATGACCTCGATCCGCGTCCCGCGCAGGTCGCCCGTACGTGATTGCAGGTCGAACGCAATCGCCGTGCTCACAGCAACGATCACGTCGGCCCGCGCAAGGGCACGGCGTTTACTGGCCAGATTCATCCGCATATACGGAATGGCCGGAAGAGCGAGCGGCCAGGCCCATCTCGCTCTCGGCCTGACGCAACGGGTCATCATCGACGGTGTACACGCCGGACACAACTCAGGCGCTTCGGGGTCGTGAATTAAATCGGCCCAGTAGCATAGCGGCCAATAGTCCCTAACGGTGCACACGACCGGCCGATGTTCCATCCGAGCTGCCAGTACGGCCGCTGGGCTACTCAGAAGGTGCTGGGCATGAAGCACATCGATCTGCTCTTCCCGAATGATCTCGCCGAGTGCGTGCGCGTACCGCCCGTAGAACCGCTCATTCCTGAAATAGTTCCGGATGAACGGCACAGGCGGCGCCCAGCCCCTCCACTCTCGAATGACAAAGCCGTCATACACCGCGGGCGCTCCCGCTCCCGACGCCCCGAAGTGCGGGCGAGAGACCACCACGTGATGGCCTCTCGCCCGTAATGTCTTGACCAACTCGTAGGTGCTCCACCCGCTGCCTCCGCATATCGGCGGAAATGCATCGGTGCTGACCAGAATCCGCATCGATACTTAATGCTCCTTGGAGAACATTTATGTGTGCGTGCGCCCGATCACCTCAGAGCGCGATAAGCAACGGAACTCTTGCCGTATCGGCGACGAACGGTGAGGAGCCTAGCTTAGCGCGAGGTGCCAGACGGTTCAACGGGGACGGACCGCTTCAGGCGCGTGCGCGGCCTCCCACGCGCGAGCGCGGCGCTGGGCTTCGGCGAGTTGG
>DBHR01000014.1:9639-11587 GCA_002296225.1 Acidobacteria bacterium UBA823
CTCACGCGGGTGCGCGTTTTCCCACTCACGGGCACGGCGCTGGGCTTCGGCGAGTTGGTCACTGGTCAGGCGCTCTGCAACGGCGTCTCGTGCGGCTTCGTATTTGGCACGGTCCTCGCCAGACGCTTGTACGGCGGCAAGGTTGAACCACGTGTGCGCTTGCACCACGTCAGGCGGCACACCGTCACCGTTGTCGTACATCTCTCCAAGGGCGACCTGCGCCTCCAGCGACCCTTGCTCGGCGGTCAGGTGGATCCACCGAAGCGCCTCGGTAAGGCCTTGCTCGGCCGCCCGGCGATACCACCCCACCGCTTCGGCCATATCCTGCGCCACACCCCGGCCGTTGGCGTATATGCCCGCGAGATTGGTCTGCGCGGCAACATGGCCTTGCTCGGCCGCCCGGCGATACCACCCCACCGCTTCCTCCACGTCCGGCGCGACACCCCGGCCCGCGGCATACCGGCTCCCGAGGTCGAGCTGTGCCTCAGCATGCCCCTGCTCCGCCGCAAGACGTACCCACCGGAAGGCCTCGACCTCGTCCTGCGGGACACTGTCGCCGTTGGCATACATCCGACCGAGAGTAACCTGCGCCGCAGCCAAGCCCTGCTCGGCCGCCCGGCGAACCCACGCCAACGCCTCGCCCGCATCCCGCGCCACGCCGACGCCCGCAGCGTAGAGATCGCCGAGGGTCATCTGCGCCTCGGCCTGCCCTTGCTCGGCCGCCCGGCGGATCCACGCCTCCGCCTCGGCATCGCCGTGCTCGGCCGCCCGGCGATACCACCGCACCGCTTCGCTCACGTCCGGCGCTACGCCTAGGCCGGCGGTATACCGGCTCCCAAGGTCGAGCTGTGCGTCGGCATGCCCCTGCTCCGCCGCAAGACGCACCCACCGGAAGGCCTCGGCCTCGTCCGGCGGGACACCGTCGCCGTTGGCATACATCCGGCCGAGAGTAAACTGCGCCGCAGCCACGCCCTGCTCGGCCGCCTGCTGATACCACCGCGCCGCCTCACCCACGTCCGGTGCCACGCCCCGGCCGGCGGTATACCGGCTCCCGAGGTCGAGCTGTGCGTCGGCCTGCCCTTGCTCCGCCGCCCGGCGATACCACCGCACCGCCGCCACCTCGTCTCGCGCCACGCCGTCGCCCGTAGCATAAAGATGACCGAGGGTCATCTGCGCCGCAGCCAAGCCCTGCTCCGCCGCAAGACGTACCCACCGAAAGGCCTCAGCCTCGTCCGGCGTCAGGCCATCGCCCGTAGCGTAGAGATCGCCAAGGGTCACCTGCGCCTCCGCCAAGCCGGACTCCGCCGCCTGGTGAAACCACGCCACCGCCTCGGCCTGCGCCACGCTCACGTCGGCCGCATCCCGGCCCTCGACAGAGAGCCGCGCCTCGGCCCGCCCTCGCTCTGCCGCCTGGCGATACCACCACACCACCTCAACTGCACCGTGCGCCACCGCCCGGCGATACCACGCCATGGCCACCGCCGCATCCTCCACCACACCCCGGCCCGTCTCATGCATGACCCCGAGGTTGACCTGCGCCGCCACATCCCCCTGCGCCGCCGCCTGGTGATACCACCGCATCGCTGCCGCCTCGTCCCGCGCCACGCCCCGACCCTCGGCATACAGCACCCCAAGCGTGGTCTGCGCCTCAGCCGACCCTCGGTCCGCCTCCCGATGGAACCACGCCACCGCAGTGCCACCGCCAGGCTGCCGCGCCGCCCGCCGATACCACGCCATGGCCACCACCGCATCCTGCGCCACGCCTCGGCCCGCCTCATACCTGCTCCCAAGGTCGACCTGCGCTTCCACGGACCCCTGCTCCGCCGCGAGGCGGTACC
This sequence comes from Acidobacteria bacterium UBA823, assembly GCA_002296225.1. Lineage (GTDB taxonomy): Bacteria > Acidobacteriota > Vicinamibacteria > Vicinamibacterales > UBA823 > UBA823. The sequence goes on from DBHR01000014.1 coordinate 11,478, forward strand.
ACCGCACCGCTTCGCTCACGTCCTGAGCTACGCCGTCGCCCGCAGCATAAAGATGACCGACGGTCAATTGCGCCCCGGCATGCCCTTGCTCGGCCGCTCGGCGATACCAC
>DBHR01000053.1:0-8584 GCA_002296225.1 Acidobacteria bacterium UBA823
TTCGCTAACTTTGCCTCGTCTGCAGCCTGTTGCTTACCGACCTTCAATAGCGCTTTCTTGATGCGATTGGCTTCAGCCTGACGGTCAACAATACCAGCGAGAGGCACGTGCACCTGTAAATCTCGGACAACCCGAACCACGGTCTCCGGACCACGGACCACCTGATCCTGAAACTCAAGCCGGTCAAGGCCAGCCAATCCGAAGAGATGACCCCGAGAGCCGTCGAGTGTCCGTCGTGACGGCGCGTCGGCGCCTTCAATGAACGCGGTGACCTTTTGCGCCGGTGGCACCCCCCATTCAGAACGGACGATTCGGATGGTGCTAATAACATCCCGTACCAAGGCCATTTCGGCCGCCGCCGCCTTATCGACCCACGTGGGCTCTCGGCCCGGGAATGTGGCGAGAGTGAGCGTCTGATGCTGACCGTCAGCGGAACGGCCGTCATCGGGCCGCTTTGGCAGCTGCTGCCAGACTTCCTCTGTGACGAACGGAATGATTGGATGTAGAAGCCGAAGCACTCGGTCATGAACCTCGAGCAGCACGGCAATCGCGGTCTCCCGCTCCGGCCCGTCCGATTGCAAATACGGCTTAACCAGTTCGATATACCAGTCGGCGTACTCGTGCCAGAAGAAGTGATACAACCGGTCAGCTGCAACGTCGAAACGGAACGTTTCGAGGGCCTCACCTACTTCAAGGCCAAGCTCATTGACACGATGTAGGATCCACCGGTGCACGATCTCCGCTGGTCGGTTGGGTAGCTTAGGCCTGGCCTCAAGCTCGCCGATTTGCATCAGAACGAACCGCGACGCATTCCAGATCTTGTTGATGAACTGCCGATAGCCGCGCAGCCGACCTTCTGAGAGGGTAATATCCATACCGGGTGACGCGAGCGCTGTCAGGGTGAAACGCAGCGCGTCGGTGCCGATTTCGTCCATCAGTTCAAGGGGATTGACAACGTTGCCCTTCGATTTGCTCATCTTCTGTCCGTGGGCATCGCGCACGAGCGAAGTAATGTAGACCGTCTTGAATGGCACGTCTTGCCCGAATTTCAACCCGAGCATGATCATCCGCGCGACCCAGAAAAAGATGATGTCGAGTCCAGTGATCATGAGGGTTGTCGGGTAGTAGCGAGCCAACTCGGTGGTGCGCTCAGGCCATCCCATTGTGCTGAACGGCCAGAGTCCTGAACTGAACCAGGTGTCCAGAACGTCAGTCTCCTGGCTGAGCGAGCCACCACACTCGCAACCCTCGGGTGCCTCTTCCGTCACGACGATCCGGTCGCATGCGTCGCAGTACCACGCCGGGATACGGTGTCCCCACCACAGCTGTCGCGAGATGCACCAGTCGTGAATGTTGTTCATCCACTCGAAATAGGTCTTCTTCCAATTTTCCGGGACGAAAGTGATTTTCCCATCTCGCACCGCGTCGATCGCCGGCTCGGCCAGCGGGCCAATGCGCACGAACCACTGGGTAGAGACTAGGGGCTCGACGATTGTGTCGCAGCGTTGGCAATGCCCCACAGCATGTCGGTGATCCTTGACCTCGGCGAGGGCGCCCTCTCGTTCCAAACGGTCGATCACAGCAGCGCGGGCCTTCAGGCGGTCGAGACCCTTAAACGGTCCCGCTGCATCAGTCATCCGTCCGTCCTCATCGACCACCGCCACTTGCGGGAGGTCATGGCGCTGGCCAATCGCGAAGTCGTTAGGATCGTGTGCCGGCGTTACCTTGACTGCCCCGGTGCCGAATTCTGGGTCAACAAAAGCATCAGCGATGATCGGAAGCTCGCGGCCCAGGATCGGCAAGCGCAAGCGCTTGCCGACAGAGGCCAAATACCGATCATCATCCGAATGAACGGCCACAGCCGTATCGCCGAACATCGTTTCTGGACGTGTCGTTGCGACGGTGATGGCACCATCGTGGTCCACGTACGGATACCGCACGAAGTACAGCTTACCGGCGGTCTCCCGGTGCACAACCTCGAGATCCGATAAGGCAGTTCGGCAGCGAGGACACCAATTAACGATGTACTTGCCACGATAGATTAGGCCCTCCTCGTAGAGCGCAACAAACACGTGCCGAACGGCGCGCGACAAATTTTCGTCAAGTGTGAACCGCTCTCGGCTCCAGTCCACTGACGAACCCAAGGTCCGCATTTGGCCGATGATCGTCCCCTTACTTTCACGAGCCCAATCCCAGACACGCGCCTCGAATGCGTCGCGGCCAAGGTCGCAACGCGCTTTTCCTTCCTTCGCAAGTTGTGCTTCAACAACATTCTGGGTAGCAATGCCAGCATGGTCGGTCCCCGGCAACCACAGCACATCGTCTCCACACATGCGACGCCATCGCGCAATAATGTCTGGCAGGGTCTGGTTTAAGGCATGCCCGATGTGAAGTCGACCGGTCACATTCGGTGGTGGCAGCACCATACTGAATGGTGGGCGAACCGATTCTGGGTCGGCACGAAACGCTCCGATCGACTCCCAGAACGCGTACCACTTGGGATCGACTTGGCGATGCTCAAACGTCTTGGACAACTCTACCCTTGGCATGGGCGCTCTGATCGTATCAGGCTACGCTGCGGACCGCGCGTCCACGAGCGGTATCGGACTCCGTTGGGGACTCGGAGCGGCGAGCTAGGTCGCGTCAGCCTTAATGCGGCCGACCTCGCCCTGGATGAGTCGTTCCGCCACCCGGGACACCTCACGGGCCACTGCATCCTGGACGACCTTGTCGGTTGTTAATTGATCGAGCACGCGGCGCGTCACGACCGCCACCAGGCGCTCTGTCGCAAGTGCGGAGATCGCCTGCTCGGCTGGCGTCGCCGGCGGCAACGGCCAACTCTGCTCAGCTGCAAGCAACGCGGCGAATATCTCGGCCAGTAAGACTGGCTCCAGTAACTCGGTACGCGGCAACTCGGTTTTCGAAGCAGCGACGGTGGTCACCAGCGGCAGCTTATCCGAGGTATTCACCGCGGTTGCCTCCGCGGCCGACTTTGATGTTCGCCCATCGGTCTGACTCAGCGACGAGTCAGAAGCCCCCGTCTCAATCGTGCTGGGCGACATTGCCTGACCAAAAGTGCTAGTCGATTGCTGAAGGCGAGCGAAATAGCCATCCAGCGAGTCCTCGGGCGACGCTCCTTGCCCACCAAACGAATCCCGGAGGCCCGCGGTCCGAGCATTCTCTGCGGCCGCGTCCGAAGAGAGTTTTGGCACAGCCCGCGGCACTCCAGGCCGTTCGCCAGCCAGCAGTTCTCTTACGCGGTTAACGACCACCTTCGGCTCGAACGGCTTCACCAGGACAGCATCACACCCAATACTTCTGGCCCTAGCCTCGTCGATCGGCTCGTAAGGGCCGGCGAGAAGCACAACTGGAATATGCGACAACGTCGGGTCACTCTTCATTAACGCGGCAACCTCGTAGCCGTCCTTCTCTGGCATCTCAATGTCGACTAGCACGATATCAGGCGGCTCGGCGCGGATGCGATCAATGGCCTGCCGCCCGTCGCCGACGGCAGTCACGCTTACATCCTCCTCGGCAAAGGTCAGCTCGATCACGCGTTGAATCGTCGCGGAGTCGTCAGCGAGCAACAGTTGATGTGCCATTTTCGCCGGAGCGTATCCATCGGCGCGCACAACGTCAAGTAACAGTGTTTCCTCAGGCGCCTAACTCACGATGCCGACGCGGCGGCGGTTCGAACATTCTTACGGATAAACTCGACGATGTCCCGCATTGAGCTACCCGGTGGGAAGATACCGTTGATACCCATCTCATTCAGCTTTGGCACATCAACGTCTGGAATGATACCGCCTATAACGACAAGGATGTCCGCGATCTCTTTGGCCTGCAACAACTCCATGACGCGCGGACAGATGTAATTATGAGCACCCGACAAAATAGACAGGCCGATCACGTCAGCGTCCTCCTGCAGTGCCGCGGCGACGATCTGCTCAGGCGTCTGACGGAGGCCAGTATAGATAACCTCCATACCACCGTCGCGGAGCGCCCTGGTAATCACCTTGGCCCCTCGGTCGTGCCCGTCAAGTCCAGGCTTAGCAATGACTACGCGAATCTTCCGCATAACAAGTGCCCCCTCAGATCGCTGGCGTCTCCTCGTACTCGCCCCAGACATCTCTAAGCGCATCACACATCTCACCGATGGTCGCATAGGCACGGACCGCTTCGAGCAGTAACGGCATCAGATTGTCCTTACCGCGCGCAGTCTCGCGTAACGCATCGAGTGAACGCACCACCCGATCCGCATTCCGAGTACGCCTAAGATCTTCGAGTTGCGCGACCTGCCGCTCGGCAGCGCCTTCGTCGATGTAGAGCGTCGGAACGTCTAGCGCCCTAGCGTCGATGCAGACATTCACGCCGACGATATCGCGCTCACCCCGTTCCATCTCCTGCTGGGACCGGTAGGCATTTTCGGCGATCTCTCTCTGCGGGTAGCCCTTCTCAATTGCCTCGATCATGCCGCCCAGATCGTCAATCGTCCGAAAACAATCAAGGGCGCCCGCTTCCAGGTCAGCGGTGAGCGCCTCGAGAAAGTAAGAGCCGCCCAACGGATCCACGGACTCTCTCACGCCGCTCTCATGAGCGATGATCTGTTGCGTACGCAGTGCCAGCGTTGCCGCCTCGACAGTAGGCAACGCGAGCGCCTCATCGAGAGAATTAGTGTGCAACGAATTCGCGCCACCTAGCACGGCCGCAAGCGCTTGCACAGCCGTCCGGACGACGTTATTCCGCGGCTGTTGAGACGTGAGCGATACGCCGGCAGTCTGGGCATGGAACCGAAGCTTACACGACCGCTCATCTCGAGCGCCGAATCGCTCTCGCATCACGTGGCTCCAAAGCTTTCGGGCCGCCCGGTACTTCGCGATCTCCTCAAAGAACTCGTTGTGGGCATTGAAGAAAAACGACATCCGTGGGACGAAGGTATCGACATCGAGGCCGGCATTAACACCGTACTGCACGTACTCGATGCCGTTTCGCAACGTGAACGCCAGTTCCTGAAGCGCCGTCGATCCAGCCTCACGGATGTGATAACCGCTGACCGAGATCGTGTTCCACTTCGGTACTTGCTCGGCGCAGAAGCGAAAGACGTCAGTGACAAGCCGCATCGACGGCCCCGGCGGGTAAATGTACTCCTTCTGGGCGATGTACTCCTTGAGAATGTCGTTCTGAATCGTGCCGGAAATGAGGCGCCAATCGGCCCCCTGCTGCTCGGCCACGACCAGGTACATCGCCAGAAGCATCGCGGCCGGTGAGTTGATCGTCATCGACGTCGTGATCGGCGAGAGCGGGATATCAGCGAAGAGGCGCTCCATGTCGGCGAGCGACGCGATGCTGACACCGCATTTGCCGACTTCTCCGAGCGACAGAGGATGGTCCGGATCCTTTCCCATGAGCGTGGGCAAGTCGAATGCCACGCTGAGGCCGGTGCCACCGGCCGCGAGCAACTGCCGGTAACGCCCGTTTGTCTCTTCTGGGGTGCCGAAGCCGGCGAACTGGCGCATTGTCCACAGCTTGCCGGCGTAGCCGCTCGGATGGATGCCGCGAGTGTATGGGAACTGACCCGGGTCGTTCAGGTCCCGGTCATAGTCCAGCGCCGCCACGTGTTCCGGGCCATAAACCGGCTCGATCGATGTCCCGGAAATCGTGCGGAAACGCTCGGGACGTTGCACCGTTGAGGTGGGTGCGCTTCCGGCTGGCACGTTGGGTTTGACGGAACTCATGATTGGACCAAGCAGAAACCGGCCGGCTGGTCGTCTGGCCTCTGGACGATCCAACCGACGACGATCACGCCAAAATTCAACAACCGTTAGGGTCGTCGCAGCCGATCTCGACGGAGCTTGCGGCGAACACCTCAACCTCGCAAACTCAGCCAAGCATAGGCACTGGAAGCGGTGAAATCAACGCCGCCGATGTCTCCATTTAATGCACATGGTCACCGCAATTACCATCAGCGCCGGCTCGTCGGCTTTACAATTACGCCGCGGTGCTTCTGACCGTTCATCTTCACGACGATTGGTGCCTCACACTGGATGTGGCGGACGTAGCGCAACTCAATCACCGCCGGCTGTGCCGACAGCCACTCCCAGTCGACGAAGCCCTCACCCGCTTGCGGATTGACCGTGAAGTAGCCAACCTGGCTCGCGGTAATGTTCTGGAAGATATGTGAGCCCTGCGACGGCGTGACGGCCACGTCCTCGAAGCCCGCTTCTACGATGACGCGCGCGCCAGAAATCTGATCCCACTTCACTGGAATCCCAAGATGTGGGTTCCGCGAACCCCAGCGTCCCACCCCCAGCAGGATATAAGGTATCCCGTCATCCATAAGGGATGCGTTAAGTTTGGCGATGTCCGCCGCGATCTCCCTCGTTTTGGCGCGATCGAAACACTCAAGATCGACTACGACTAGGTCGCGCACATGTTCGATGAGCCCGTGTCCGAGCACGGCATCACTCGCGCACACAAGGTCGCCCGGGTCGACATCGCCCAACTCCAACTCACTGAACTCGCGTGACAACGCCAGTGGCCGAAGCTGCAAGAATGAGAACTCAGGGGGCTGTCCATCGGGTGGCTGCACACTGCAGGCGAATTCGATCTCGACCGGACCACCGGTCGCACGCCGTCCGACTTCGAGCAAAGACTGCAGGACTGGCGCCAGGGGAAACACTTTGTGTTTCAAGATGGGCGCGAAGCTCACGAGCCGAACACCCGGGCGAGTGATCTCGTCGTAGACCTTGTCGTTCTCCGGAGAGAAGGTCGACCCAACGAAGCGTAGGCTTCCATCTTGTTCGGCGACATCCAACCCGAGCTGTTTGAGCTCAGAGCTTGAGCTGACGGTCTCGACGGTTCCATCGTTTCCCATCTGCAGCGCGTAGAACGACCTCTGCGAGTTTCGGATCATGTCGTCGATTGACGAAAACTGCACGACTTGCTGGGGATACGGTGGAGAGAAGCGGAAGCAGGTTTCCCCATCGACCACGGTAGCACCGAAACCGAGCGCGACGGCGGCAATGCCGTCCTCCGCGGTGATCGGTGCGATCGGATAGAAATTGTGTGACCGTGCCACGCCAGCAACGTCCGGATAGAAGTGATCGGCATGGCGCACGCCTGTTAGCTTCTGCACGATCACCGCCATTTTCTCTTCTTCGAGCCGATAAGGTGACGCGTTCAAATACCGTTTGGAGCGCTGGCGAAACATCGAGATGTATACCGATTTCACGGCGTCGAGAAGCCGCTGAAGCCGATCGGGTTTGTCGTTCGGCAGCATCACGGTCTCGTAGACGCCCGAGAACGGCTGGTCGGGCGAGTCCTCCAGTAGACTCGACGACCGGACGGCCAACGGATAACTCATCAGCTGCACGAGGTCGGCCAACTGCTGTTGAATCGGCGCCGGGAATTCAGCGGCACGAAATCGCTCAACTAGTGCGTCGTCGTCTTCACACTCGATGGCGAAGTTGCGCAAGTCGTTCGCTTCAAGAAACTGGTCAAAGACTTCGGTGGCCAGAACGACCGCTGGCGGCACACCAATCCGGATGCTCGGAAACTTTGACTCGAGTGTTTCTTCGGCGAGCAGTGAGTTGGCAAACGCTAGCCCACGGCCCTTGCCACCCATCGACCCCGCACCAATCCGGCCGAAGGTGCGGACTGGGTCAAAGTGGTCGCGATCGAAATCGGCGACGATACCACGATGCCGTTGCTCGTTGTAGTCGTGAATGGCCTGGATCAAAACTTCCCGTAACCCCTCCACCGTCTCGTAATCGGAGAGCTTGCGAGGCCGTAGGAAATGCGCCAACTCGAATTCGGTGCGCGCCTTCAACCATCGAGAGAAATGGTTCCGCTCGCCGTGGAACGCCACGCTTTCTCCGGGTGCTTCGCGTAGCTGCGTTTCGAGCTGCCGGAGATCCTTCGCCACCGACACGACCGAGCCATCCGGCCGTCGGAAGACGAAGTCACCGAAACCGAAGCCGTCCGTCATAAACTGCCGCAAACTGGTCAGCAGAAACGGTGACCCCTTCCTTACGTACGAAACGTTGGCGGCTTTGGCGCGCAACGCGTGATCCGACGAGCCAGACTGCAGCATGATCGGCACGTCCGACTGTAGTGCGCGAACTCGCCTAGCAAAATCGAAACCGGCATCGGGATCGATCTCGCCTCCATGCGGAAACGCCACGTCAGAAATCACACCAAGAACGTCCGATTGATACCGCTGGAAGTAATCCCAAGCCTCTTCATAGGAGGTGCAGAGTAAGATTTTTGGCCTGGCCTGAACGCGCATGACCTTATGTGCACGGTTCAGGCCGTCCGGGAGCAGCTGCTGCGTATGATGGACGAGCTCGGTGTAGATGACGGGTAGAAACGATGAATAGTAGCGAACACTATCCTCGATCACGATGATCGCCTGGACGCCCATCTCACTGATATCCCGGGCAACGTTCATCCGATCTTCGACATACTTCACAATGGCCAGTAGAATCCTGACGTCGCCTTGCCAGAGGAAAACCTTATTACCCGGTGCAATCTCGGAGGCTGGGGCAAAACTTGTTAGGTCCCGCGCGTCGTAAGCCAAGCCAAT
>DBHR01000053.1:8982-24818 GCA_002296225.1 Acidobacteria bacterium UBA823
GAGGTTGTATCGGCTTTCGTCGCACGCGAGCGCCAGAGCCTCGGCACCAGTGGAGATACGGGTCAACCGCGGAGTGTGATGCAGATCGAGGTCAAGAAACTCGGTGAGCATTACTTCGCTGAGGCGGCCGTCCTCGGCGAGGATGAAGGAGTCGTAGAGCGTCGATACGAGGAGAATATTGTTGACGCGATAGAGTCCGACTTCGTGAAAGCTACGTTTACGTATGCTGCTTCCGGACCTAAACGACGGATTATTCGGCCACGTCTCAGACATGGTAGGCACCGTCTCACGCACCGCCCCGGACGACCAGGCGCCACCTCTAACGTGTCCAAGGACGGGTTTCAGGGACCCGTTGACACCGGTTCGCGCCTAAACGAGGCCTTGATCGAGCATCGCGTCGGCAACCTTAACGAAACCGGCGATGTTGGCACCCTTTACGTAATTACCGGGTGCACCAAAATCCACCGCGGTATCGTAACAGGCCTTGTGAATCGCCTTCATGATTTGCTGCAGGCGCCCGTCCACCTCTTCGCGCGTCCAATTCAAGCGCAGGCTGTTCTGCGTCATCTCAAGTCCTGACGTCGCCACGCCGCCCGCATTAGCCGCCTTCCCTGGCCCATAGAGGATATTTGCGTCGAGGAACTGCTTCACCCCCTCGAGCGTGACCGGCATGTTCGCACCCTCGGAAACAAGAGTGACACCGTTGCGTAGCAGGCTAGCGGCATCCTTACTGTTGACCTCGTTCTGCGTGGCGCACGGGAACGCGCACTGGGCTTTATGACCCCAGAGGGGGTTGTGATCGACCGATGAATCCGTGGCCGTGTAGACAACATTCTTGCTCTTGTCAGCGTACTCCTTGATTCGACCTCGCCTCACGTTTTTCAACTCCTTCACGAACGCCAGCTTTTCCTTGTCAATGCCTGCCTCGTCGTAGATATAGCCGTTTGAATCCGACAGCGTCACCGGTTTGGCTCCCAATTCCAACAGTTTTTCGACGGTATACTGCGCAACGTTGCCACTACCCGATACCAAGCAAACCTTGCCGTCGAGTGTCTCGCGACGCGTCACCAACATCTCAGCAGCGAAGTACACTGCACCATAGCCCGTTGCCTCAGGGCGAATGAGAGACCCCCCCCAGTTCAGCCCCTTGCCCGTCAGTACGCCGGTGAATTCATTTCGTAAACGTTTGTATTGGCCGAACAGAAACCCGATCTCGCGGCCACCCACGCCAATATCGCCCGCCGGCACATCCGTGTTGGCGCCGATGTGGCGATGCAACTCAGTCATAAAGCTCTGGCAGAAGCGCATGACCTCGGCATCGCTCTTCCCCTTCGAGTCAAAATCTGAACCACCCTTACCGCCACCCATCGGTAGCGTGGTCAACGAATTCTTGAAGATCTGCTCAAACGCAAGAAACTTGAGGATGCCAAGATTGACCGACGCGTGAAATCGCAACCCGCCCTTGTAGGGACCGATCGCGCTGTTCATCTCGACGCGAACACCGCGATTGACATGAATTTCGCCCTGATCATCCTGCCAAGGTACGCGGAACATAACCACACGTTCCGGTTCGACAATTCGCTCCAAGATCCGAGCGCTCCGGTAATCAGGTCTCCGCTCTAGCACGGGACCGAGCGACTCGAGTACTTCACCGACCGCCTGGTGGAATTCCGGTTCAGCTGGATTCCTGGCTACGATCTGCGCCATCACGTCAGCAACGTAGCCTGATGTTTTCGATCCCGCTTCCGCCTCTTTCGTTACCATGAACCGCCCCCCTACAATGTAGTCAAATGACACAAGACGTTAGTGGGCACCCCCCGCAACGGACCTACAACCCCGCAATATACCATGCGGGTACGTGGCATCAGGCAAGTCCATCAGATGGCCTTGGCCGTCGCCACCGCCCAAACTCGGCCGCTTGATGTCACAAAGGTCGGTCCGGTCCGCAACAGCCGGAATCAGCTGGTCACACGGATGGCAATCAACTGCTGAGCCGTGCCATCTCCAATAGTCGCCGTCAGCTCTATCAAGTATTCGCCTGGCGCCAGGCTCGCCAGCGGCAGATCAAGCATATGGTACGGGATGTCTCCCCGTGGATCCTGAACAGGTAGGTCCGTCATTGACTGGCCACCGCGATTGAGGAGCTTCGCCGTGACGTCCGGCCCGACCGCACCAGGTCCGTAGGCATCAACCTGAACCAGAAGACGGTCGGTGCGTCTGAACTCACGACCTGTCTCAGGGATCGGATCGGGATTGGCCCGTAACTGGCGCATCTCGAAGGCATTCTGCGCGCGAAAAACGCGCGGCGACCCAAGCGAAACCTCGGTTCCCGTGAAATTCGGAACGACGAAATGCAGTATGTCGTTGTCGATCACGCCACCGCTGAGGCTATGAATCGACAAATCGAGCTGCAACGGCCCCGGCTCAACCTCAAACACCGCGCGCGCAGCATCCACCATCCCGTCTCCCGCCAAGACCTCAGACTCTTTAGCGACATCGCCCCGAAAAAAAGTCATCCCGCCATTCCCGCTAGCGATCAGCCCGATCTTCGCAGGTTCGTCCCGACGTTCTCCCGGTATGCGGGGCGCGGGTTGCCAGACGAAACTCACCCGCGTGAGTCCATTGTCGCCTTTCGTCATCCCGAGCCATGTCTGAATAAATCGCTGGTTTCGCCGAGCGGTCAGTAGTGAAAGCGCCATGTCGACGTTCGACGGCACTGCCGGCGCCGAGGCCCCAGCCTCAAGTCGGGTGAGGTCTTCGGGTGAAACTGCCCAGAATCCTGAGCGCGCCCGCACGTTGACGTCGCGCCTAGGCACACGCACCTTAATTTCATGAAACTCTCCATCAGCCGGCGCCTCCTGTGAGGTGTAGCCGAGGAGGTAGTAAGTGCTAGCATCGCTAATCACGCGCTTCAGTCCGTCGGTCGGATCGTTCGTATTTACGATCGCATAGCCATCGGTCGTGTCTGAAATCGCTCTCAGAGTGCCCATCGTAGCGCCCAGCATCTGCCGATCCGTGGTAAAGCCGACCCCTTCGTCGATGTCGAACTCGAAGGAAGCGAGCCCTCGGGGGTCCAGTGAGTAGATTGACGTGTTCGCACGGTTTGCCGCGTCGAAAACCCGCCGCAAGTCGGTCTGCAGCGTCAAATCGGCAGTCATCCGCAACGCCTGCTCCCGGGGATTCCCGCTCGTAACAAACGGGTTCTGGTTCCTGGGATCGCCGAGCGCTGTTGCACTAGTCCTGCGTAGCTGCGGGGGAAGAATGTTCGTATACCCCTCACTCACCAAAACCAACGACTTCCGCCCCTCGTGCAGACCGCCAAGGCGCATCAAGAGCGCACGGAGCCCGGTCAGCGATACTTCGTTCCGAATCTGCTCAACCGTCGTCGCCGGTGCGTGCACATAATTCATCTCGAATGCGTTACGCGGCTCGTAGTCATACTTCCGGCCCATGAATTTCTCGATTGTCTCGATGATTGCGTTGTGATTGCGGGTCATCGACACGGCTTCCAGGGACGTGAGCGGATACATAATGCTAACCATGTCGGTCGGCGCTAGATTCCGCACGAACTCAATCAGTGGCTTACGGACACGTAGGCTCGAGCCTCGGCGCACGTGGTAGTCATCGAGAAAGATGGCAAATAGCCGCACATCTGGCCTCGCCGCTTCGCGCTCCTCATCGAACCTATTACGGATCGGACGGATGGGCTCGTCGGATATGGTGCTTGGCGTAATCCGAACGAACTCGAACGTCTCGACGGTCTGTAATTGACCGTCTTCGTAGATCTCGAAGTCGTCGGCCACCAGGTCAATGATAGGATTGTTGTCGTCGTCGGTGACGATGACGTCGACCCGAACGAAGTTAATGCCGGCGCGAAACACCGGCTGCTGGGACGTTCCCGGCGCGCGCTCGTCGGGCGGCGCCTGTTCCTGCTGCTGTGGCGATGCCGCCCGGCCTGGACTGCCAAGACCTACCGCACACGCCAGCACGACCGCCAGGAAATACCACCGTCTCATTGATTATCACCTTCGCGAACACCTGGAGCGGTGGCACACGCACCAAGCACCAGCACAGTCCTAGGTGTTAGGGCAATAATAGCATCTTGAGATTAGCCGACCGCCACGCACCGTGCGATGTTGCCCTGCTCACGTTTTCCCGACGAAGTGAGGCGTGCCCGTGACCACTCTACCGGATACTCTGCCACCTCTTACGACGCTAACCGAAGACGAAAGGCTCCTCCGAAACAGTGTCCGTGCATTTGCCAACGCTGAGATCCGGCCGCAGGTGCGCCAAATGGACGAACGTCAAACCATCCCGCGCGTGCTGCTCGACGGTCTGTTTGCATTGGGCGTCATGGGCATCGAGATTCCGGACGAATTTGGTGGTGGAAACGCTCGCTTCTTTCACGCCACCCTAGTCGTCGAGGCGCTCGCCCGAGTCGATCCATCAGTGGCGGTCCTGGTCGACGTCCAAAACACGCTAGTCAACAATGCCGTGCTGCGCTGGGGTGACGAAGGGCTTAAATCGCGATACCTCTCGCGGCTCGCAACAGATACGATCGGGGCCTATGCCCTGTCCGAAGCTGGGTCCGGCAGTGACGCGTTCGCATTAGCCTCCCGCGGCATCGAACGCGGTGATGGTTTTGATCTCACTGGCAAGAAGTTGTGGATCACAAACGCCGCCGAAGCAGATCTCTTCATCGTCTTCGCCAATGTTAATCCAGACGCCGGCTATCGTGGCATCACGGCATTCATCGTCGAACGCGACACACCGGGGTTCATCATCGGCAAGAAAGAGGACAAACTCGGGATCCGGGCAAGCAGCACCTGCGAGCTAATTCTTGACGGCTGTCACGTTCCGGCCAGCCAAGTACTTGGCGAAGTCGGCAAGGGCTACAAGGTCGCCATCGAGACTCTAAATTCGGGCCGTATCGGCATCGGCGCACAAATGATCGGCCTAGCGGACGGCGCGCTAGAACACGCCATCGCCTACACCAAGGAGCGCAAACAGTTCGGGCGGCCGGTCGCGGACTTTCAAGGCGTTCAATTCCAACTCGCAAGAGCGGCGACCGAGCTTGAAGCGGCACGGCTTACCGTCTACAACGCCGCACGGCTACACGATGCCAACCGTCCGTTCCTGACGGAGGCCGCGATGTGCAAGCTGTTCTCGTCAGAGGTTGCCGAAAAGATTACCTCACTGGCGGTGCAGCTCTACGGTGGCTACGGCTACGTGAAGGACTATCCCGTCGAAAAGCTGTACCGGGATGCCAAGATTGGACAGATCTATGAAGGCACCTCCAATCTACAGCTGCAGACAATTGCCAAACAAATTCTTGGGAAGGACTAGGATGCCCCAGCCTTGAGGTTCCCGCCGGCGAGTCGCGCGAAGACTGGCTTTAGCCTCTCCACGGTCTGCTCGAGTGACTCTGGCAATACGCGCGATTCCCCCACCGAAGTCATGAAGTTCGTGTCGCCTTCCCACCGCGGCACTACGTGCACGTGAACGTGGTCCACAATACCCGCGCCGCCGGCCCGCCCCATGTTGATCCCGACGTTCATGCCGTGGGGCCGGTACGCCTCGCCGAGCACCAGCTCGGCCAAGCGTGTTAGTTCCATGAGCTCAGCGCGCTCATCAACGGACGTCTCGCCAAGACTCGCCACATGCCGCGTCGGTACGATCATCAAATGGCCGTTGTTATAAGGGTATAGATTAAGGAGGATATAGGAGGTCTTACCGCGGTATACGACGAGCGGCGATTCACGCCCCTCCGCCAGCGCATCGCAGAACACGCAGCCTTGAGCCAGGTCAGCGCCCGACACGTAAGTGAATCTCCAGGGGGACCAGAGCCGTTCCACGGGAAAACGAGACAATCTCGACGCTGCAGGAAAGTGCCGCGATTAGTACCGCGGTAATCCCGGCACCGGCGTCACCGGCGGCGTGAAGTCAGGCGACCGGTTAATGAGTTCCTTAAGCTGTTTACCAGGCTTAAAGTAAGGCACCTTCTTCGGCGGCACGTCGACCCTGTCTCCGGTCTTGGGGTTCCGTCCCTTGCGCCGCTCCCGCTGCCGAAGCCTGAAGCTACCAAATCCGCGCAATTCAATTTTGTCCCCGCGATGCAGTGCAGTGATGATGCTCTGAAAGACCGTGTCCACGATCACTTCAGAATGCTTTTTTGTGAGGTCGGATACTCGAGAGACCTCCTCGACAAGCTCCGCCTTGGTCATATTGCCCTGCCCCTTGCCCACTGAAAGGCTGCCAGACGCCGCTCGCAGCGGCGATAGACCTCCTCATTAAGTCCGCTTCATGTGATCGCCAAGCGTGGCTTTGGGCGACCCGTTCGAAGAGCCGTAGGTCTCCCGATCTTCCTCCTCGCCAGAGTTGAGCGCGCGGATACTCAGCCCGATCTTACGATCAGCCGGACTCAACTTGATGATTTTCATCGCGCGGGACTGGTCGACCTCTAGCTCGACCTTCTCCTGCCCGTCACTGTCGTCAAATTCCGATACGTGGATGAGCCCCTCGACGCCCTCCGCGAGTTCCACAAACGCCCCGAAATTCGTCATTCGCACCACCCTGCCCTCGATGACGTCGCCGGCCTTGTGGCTCGCAAAGAAATCGTCCCAGATGTCGGTAGCCAATTGCTTCATGCCCAGCGACAAGCGCTGGTTTTCGGCATCCACGTTCAGCACCATAACCTCGACAGTATCCCCCTTTTGCACCGCCTCCGATGGGTGCTTCAGGCGCTTACTCCAGGACATATCGGAAATGTGGATAAGCCCGTCGATGCCCTCCTCGATCTCAACAAAGGCGCCAAACTCGGTGAGGTTACGGACCACACCAGTGATTCGCGTGCCCACAGGATACTTCTCCACAAGCTCCACCCAAGGGTTGGGCCCGACCTGCTTCAACCCCAGCGAAATCCGGCGCGCCTGCGAATCGACGGCGAGCACCATGGGCTCCACAGCGTCACCAACGCTGAGGACCTTAGACGGATGTTTGACGCGTTTGCTCCAAGATATCTCAGAGACGTGAATCAAACCTTCAACGCCAGGCTCAAGCTCCACGAAGGCGCCGTAGTCGGTTAGGCTCACGACCTTCCCGTTGATCTGACTGCCGACCACATACCGCTCGGCCACCGCCGTCCACGGGTCGGCCATCAACTGCTTGTAACCCAAGGACACACGCTCAGTGGCTGGATCGAACTTAAGTACGATTACGTCGACTTCATCATTCACCTTAAACAACTCGGACGGATGCGTCACCCGACCCCACGACATATCCGTGACGTGGAGCAGACCATCCAGGCCGCCCAAGTCGATGAACGCTCCGTAGTCCGTGAGGTTCTTCACGATGCCGCGCAGCACCTTACCTTCGGAGAGCGACGCCAGTGTCTGTGTCTTCTTCTCTGCATTCTCCTCTTCGAGAAGCGCCTTACGTGAAAGAACGATGTTGCCGCGCTTCTTGTTAACCTTAATCACGCGCATCCGAAGCTCTTGGCCTCGCAGGGAGTCGAGGTTGCGGACTGGTCGGACGTCGATCTGCGAGCCTGGCAGGAAGGCGCGAACGCCAATGTCAACAGCCAGGCCGCCCTTGATCCGCTCAATGACGCGACCAATTACGACTTTACGGTCAGCATAGGCCTTTTCGATCTCGTCCCAAATCTTCATCTTCTCGGCGTTTTCGCGCGAAAGTACTACGTGGCCGTTGCGGTCTTCGGTGCGCTCAAGCAGAACATCAACCAAGTCGCCGGCCTGAACCGTCACCTCACCATTTTCGTCGCGGAATTCGTCGATAGAAATCATCCCTTCGGATTTGTAGCCGACGTCAACGATGACCTCTGAATTCGACACCTGCAACACGGTGCCCTTAACAACTTCGCCTTCAGCGATATTGCGGAAACTACTGTCGTACAGGTCGACTAGGCGGGCATATTCCTCAGGATCCATCTGCGAATCCTCGGTCTGTGTGGCCTCCGCGTCTGAGCTCACAGCCACTTCGCTGTCACCTCCTGCCAGTGATGCTACTTCGTCAGTTTCTTCTGCACTCGCCATGCGTTCACGGTCCTCCTCTTCCACTGCATACCCCAGCGACCACCCTCTCATATCGCAACACCGCGCGCTCAATAAGGCCTGGTCGATCTGCGATAAGCCCTAGACTGTACGACACTTAGCCATCCACAGTCAAGCATCTGAAACGGTTCGAAACAGTCAACCAAAGGCCCACAAGCCGTTACCAAGGGTCGAGTCTGGCAACGTCGACTAGACGTAGACTCGAGACGTCAACGAACCTAGACCGGCCGACGAACTGCGCCCAAGAGATTTCGGACGGGCGCCCGGAGTGGAGTAGAAGCCAAAACACCGCTGAGAGAACACGACGCCAAAGGCGCAGATGCTTTACCCACCAACGAATGGCCGGGACAAAGTCTATCGCTGACCGAACTGTCCGCCTGGGCAAGGGATGACGAAGGCTGAGTCCGACTATTGCATGCCTGTCTACGCCGAGTCGCCCAACCTTGAACGCACCAGCGATAAAGCCCGTTTCACCACATCGCCGATAGGCACGCCCGTCGTATCGATCAACTCCGCGTCCGCCGCAAGTGTGAGCGGTGAGACCTCCCGCGTCCGATCCGAGGCATCCCGGGCCTCAAGCGCACTCGCCACGTCGGCCAGATCGGTGCGGCCGCTACCAGTGTGCGCCCGGTCAGCCGCACGACGACGCGCGCGCTCATCAGGCGAAGCATCTAGATAAATCTTGGCTCCAGCGTCTGGAAAGACAACGGTTCCGATGTCTCGTCCTTCCATCACGAGCCGACCGCCCTTCCCAAACGCGCGTTGCCGCGCCACGAGTACCCGCCGGACGGCCGGAAGCCGAGCCACCGATGCCGCCGCGACGTCCCCCTCCGGAGTTCGCATCGCCTCGGTCACATCATGGCCGTTGACGACGGTCCGACCCCCCTCGAAATTAATCACGGCCTCCTGGGCTACATGTTCGACGGCTGATTCATTAGCTAGATCAATCCCGTCGCGCAACGCCTGCAAAGCAATCGCACGATACATTGCGCCGGTATCGACGTACCGGTACCCGAGCTCGCGCGCCAATGCTCGAGCCACCGTTCCCTTACCAGCACCAGACGGGCCGTCAATCGCCACTATCATCGTTCCTCTCGGCATCGTTGCGCTTGGCATGGGGCTCGCGTCTCCCCATAGGCTGCCGCGCGTTGTAGCGCATCGACTTCCCGGCGCGTGAGTTCGCGATACTCTCCAACCTTCAGCCGCCGATCGCGCAGAGGCCCAATCTGCACTCGGCGCAGCCGGAGGACGGGATGACCGATGGCTTCGCACATCTTACGCACCTGCCGTTGGCGACCTTCGTGGAGACCGATCGCGAGAAGTGCTTCACTGCCTTTGACGGTCCGCCAGCGCCGCAGTAACCGCACTGAGGCTGGCGCGGTACGCCGACCGCCAACCGATACGCCATGACGCAACCGCGACAACAGGCTGGCCGTCGGCACGCCCCGGACGCGAACCTCGTACACCCGCTCGACGCGGTACCGCGGATGCGTCAACCGCGCCGCAAGTTCACCGTCGTTCGTCAGTAGAAGCAGCCCCTCAGACTGGTAATCGAGCCGTCCGACCGGATAGACATAGTCGCGCACGCGCGCAATCAGATCCAATACCGTGGGGCGCCCCTCCGGGTCCGATCGGGTCGTGACGTAGCCCCGCGGCTTGTGCAGTAAGAGGTAGCGTCGCCGCGCGGACCGCGCGATCCGCCGCCCATCCACACGAATGTCGTCGGCCACGGGATCGGCCTTCGTGCCAAGCGTCGTGACGACCTTACCGTTGACGGTAACGCGGTCGGCCTGCATGAGCTTTTCTGCGGCACGCCGAGAAGAAACCCCCGCAAGCGACAGTAGCTTCTGAAGACGGATCACTGCCGACATCGGCAACGCTTAGTGCACCTGCTCCTCTTCAACATCGGCCGCCGCCGGCTCCACCAGGTCGACTCCATTTGATACCGGAGGATGCTGGCCAACATCGGGCGGCATGGAAAGCGCGGGAGGCAGGTCGAGGCCGAAAGCCTCGGCCATGTCCTCGACCTTCGGTAAATCCCCGATGTCGCTGAGACCGAACCGATCTAGGAATTCCTGGGTCGTCGCATACACGAACGGCCGGCCAATCACGCGCTTCCGCCCGACAACTTTCACCAAGCGACGTTCGGTCAATGTGCCAATCACGCCAGACGTGTTTACACCGCGAATCTCAGAAATTTCCGGTGCCGTTACCGGCTGCTTGTAAGCTATAATCGCCAGCGTTTCAAGCGCCTGCACTGAGAGATGCTGCGTGCTGCGCTCATGAAACAGGCGCCGGATCCATTCGTGAAACTCCGGCCGCGTAACAATCTGGAACCCACCAGCTACCTCAACCAGCAGCAGACCGCCGAGCCGATCGTAATCCTCACGAACCCCGTCCAACGCCGCCTCCACGCCTTCTTGCGGCTCGCTGTCCAGTAACTTGTAGAGCGTCTTCCGCGTCAACGGTTCCGGTGACGCGAAGATCAAGGCTTCGACGAGCGCCTTCAGGTCATCAGCCACGCCAACCCCTTTGCATCGTCATATCGTTCGATCTCTTATCGGCGTCGGCGCCTCGGTGGAGCTCGAGCGTCTGTACACGCGGATCGGACCAAACGCGCCACCCTGGAAGACCCTAACGAGCTTCAGTCGAATCATCTCAAGTAGAGCGAGGAACGTCGCGATCAAACCCGCACGGGAGGCCACGTCGGCGAACAGATCCTCAAACCCGCAGGCCTCGGTGTCTGACAAGACCGACAGCAGTTGGTCAATCCGTGTCTCGACCGAGATGTACTCGGTTGGTAACAGTAACGCTGGACGCTGTTTGGCCCTTTCTACCACAGCCTGGAATGCCGTCAGCAGGCTGAACAGATCGACCTCAAGCTCGGGCTCGTATGGCTCTCCGACGAGCTCGGCCACACGGCCATCGGGCCGCTTCCATTGCGCACTCCTGATCGTCTGGCGCTCATGAAGCAATTCAGCAGCGGCCTTATACTTTTTGTGCTCGAGTAGTCGGCGCATAAGTGCCTCGCGAGAATCCTCCTCAAGCTCGTCCTCGGTCGAGTCTGGTCTCGGTAGAAGCATTTTCGACTTGAGATGAATCAGCGTCGCAGCCATCAGCAGAAACTCTCCCACGGTGTCGAGGTCAAGTTCCTGCATGAGGGCGAGGTATCTCAGGTACTGGTCTGTGATGAGCGCAATCGGAATGTCCTGGATATCGATTTCGTGCTTGCGAACAAGAAACAGGAGGAGATCGAGCGGCCCCTCGAAGTTGTCGAGCTTGATCGGATAGCCCTCAAGAACCGATTCGAAATTGGTCGGACGTTCCATAGCCTCCGCGCCCGTGACGCGCTGTCTCACGAATACTTCAACCGCACTGCCTCGCGCACCTTCGCCATCGTCCCTTGCGCCTCTTTGCGCGCCAGGCGGGATCCTTCAAATAGAATCTCGCGAATCCGTTCCGGGCGGGCGATTAGACCGGCTCGCCGCTCACGAATTGGATCGAGCGTGGCATTCAGCGCCTGAGCCAACTTCTCTTTGACCTCAACGTCGCCCACCGTGCCGGCGCGATAGCGGGCCTTCAGGTCATCCACCTCCGCGGTATCTGCGTTAAACGCATCGTGGTACATGAAGACAGGATTACCCTCGACCGTGCCAGGAATGTCAGCGCGCACCCGCGTGGGATCCGTGTACATTCGCTTCACTTTTTTGCGCACCATTTCAGCGTCGTCAGAAAGATTGATCGTGTTGTCGTAACTCTTGCTCATCTTCCGATTGTCGAGCCCTGGCAGCCGCGGGAAGTGTGTCAACAATGGTTGTGGCTCTACAAAAACCTCGCTGTAAAAGCTGTGAAAGCGGCGGACGACTTCACGGGTTAGTTCGAGGTGCGGCACCTGGTCCTCGCCAACCGGCACGTAGTGCGCCCGATACATGATGATGTCAGCACCCTGCAGTAACGGATATCCGAGGAACCCTAGCGTGGACAGGTCCTTCTCAGCGAGTTCTTCGATCTGCTCCTTGTAGGTTGGCACCCGCTCCAACCACGGCGTCGGCACAATCATTGACAGCAACAGATATAGCTCGGCATGCTCCGGTACCAGTGACTGAACGAAGAATGTGCTGCGCTCGGGATCGAGTCCGGCGGCGATCCAATCCGTCACGTTGTCAAGCGCGTAGTCAGTTAACCCTTCGGTGTTGCCATACTCACTGGTGAGCGCGTGCCAGTCGGCCACGAAGTAGAAGCACTCGTACTTGGCCTGGAGCTCGGCCCAATTGCCGAGCGCACCGGCCAAGTGGCCAAGATGCATCTTGCCCGTCGGACGCATGCCTGAGAGAACGCGTTTTGTCACGGTCGCAGCAGCCATGTGAGAAATAAATAGGGCGGGCCAATGATCGTGCCCAGGGTGCCGGTCAGGATGAGCGCATACAAAATCAAGAAACCATAGGGACGCAAGAGGCGGTCGAACGAGTTAGACAAGGTCACCGGCAATAACCCGCCTAGGACATTGCCTCCATCGAGTGGCGGCACTGGAATCATATTGAAGACCGCTAAGAGCAGGTTAACCTGGAACGCCAAGCGCGCGATCCAGTGGAGAACCGGTTCAGGCCCACCGTCGCCGATGTCGAGCCAGCCGGCTTCCAGAACACCCAGCGCCCAAGACGCCAACACGGCCAGAGCGATGTTGCTCGCCGGACCCGCCGCCGCCACCAGCACGAAGTCGCGCCGGCCGCGGCCGAGGCTCGCGATGTCGACCGGCACAGGCTTCGCCCAACCAATGATCGGGGCGCCAGTGGAAAACGCGACCAGGGGCAGAATGACCGTGCCAATCGGATCGACGTGGACCACCGGGTTAAGCGAGATCCGGCCGAGCAAGCGCGCTGTCGGATCGCCGAGCCGGTCGGCGGTCCACGCATGAGCCGTTTCATGCACGGTCAACGAAAGCAACAAAACCAGAAAAACAGCGAGGAGGTTAATGACGTTGAAATCGAGCAACGTCCAAGGATAAGGCCTCCGGCCGGACAGGGCAACAGTTCACTGATCACCCATCCTAACGAGGCATCGCAAAGTAGGCGAGGATAGCATCGGCAATTCCGGCGCCAACAGCGGCTGTCAACTCTTCGCGCGTCGCTCGGCGGACGCCGGCGAGGCTGCCAAACCGACTCAAGAGCTGGCGGCGACGACGTGGACCGACACCCGGCACCTCATCGAGCTCCGATCGAAGATTTCGTTTTGTCCTCGCCTGCCGATGGAAGGTAACGGCGAAGCGGTGTGCCTCGTCCCGCATCCGCTGCAACAAATGTAGTGCCCCACTCGACGACGGCATTACGATGGGGTCAGGCCGGTCACGCATCACAACCAATTCCTCGCGCTTGGCGAGGCCGACCGCCACAAGATTACCGAGGCCAAGTTCACTGAAGGCCCCGTACGCGGCAGAAAGCTGCGCCTTCCCTCCGTCGATGACGACGAGATCGGGGAACGGCCCGCCCTCTTCGAGAAGCCTTCGATACCGCCGGAGAACGACCTCGCGCATCGCGGCGAAATCATCCGGATGTCCGGTGCCGCCGTCGTAGCGAACGCGGTACTTTCGGTACTCGCCCCGCACCATCTGACCGTGCTCGCTAACGACCATCGCCCCCACCGTCTCGCTACCTTGGAACGTCGAAATATCAAAACACTCGATTCGATGAGGCGTTGCGGCGAGACCGAGCGCCTCGCGGAGCGTCTCGACCGCGGCACGATGGGCGGCCACGTCATCACTGGCCCGGGTCTCATAGGCCAACGCGGCGTTGCGGGCGGCTAAATCGAGCAGGCCTCGCTTATCGCCCCGCTTCGGTACCACCACCCGCACCCGACCACCACCCCGCAATGAAAGCCACCCCTCGAGCGCGTCGCGATCGCTTAACGTCACCGGCACGTGGATCTCCGGCGGCGCCTGGCGCTCCTCATAGAACTGTTGAAGACCCGCCTGTAGCACATCGGCTTCGTCCGAACCCCTAACTGTCGTAGTGTCGGCAACCAACTCGATCCGCTCGATGACACGGCCGCGCCGCATCTGGAACACCTGGATGACCGCTCCCGCTGGCCCTACTCGGGCGCTGAACACATCGCGGTCACCGAGTTTCGCTGTTGACATCTTTTGCTGGCGATCACGCAACGTCTCAACCGTCCGGATGGCGTCGCGCCAGTGAGCCGCTTCCTCAAACCGCTCGGCTTCCGCCACGTCGCGCATCCGCGTCGCAAGCTGCCGAATCAGCTCGTCATTACGCCCAGCGAGGAAGAGTCGCGTATCCTCCACAGCTCGCGCATACCGTTCACTGGAACACAGCTCAGCCACGCAGGGTGCAATGCAACGCTTGATGTCATACTCCAAGCAGGGTCGCCCTCGGCGGCCGGTGATGATCTCGTTGCACGACCTAATCCCAAAGAGCCGATGCGTGAGCGACATCGTCCTTCGAGCGAGCCGAGTTGGTAGAAATGGGCCCGCGTAAAACGCGCCATCGCGTTCCACGCGGCGTGTCACGAGCACTCGCGGGCATGATTCGTTCGTCGTCAGCTGTAGATAGCTGTAATTTTTATCGTCGCGCAGTAGCACGTTGTACTTAGGCGACCTCTGTTTGATGAGGTGGTTCTCGAGCGCCAGAGCTTCCACAACCGAATCGGTGACAATCACTTCCAGTCCTGCGATTTCGTTGAGGAGCGCGTCCATCCGTGGGTTCGTTCCGTGCGCACTCATGTAGCTGCGGACCCGGTCGCGCAGCGTGCGAGCTTTGCCGACGTAGATCGTGTCGCCGTTGCAATTGGCGAATAGATAGACGCCGGGTTGCTCCGGCAATCTGGCGATCTGTCGCTTGAGATCCCCGATGGGCATAGGCTACACTGCGACCATGGCGGATGCCTTCCGGCTTAGGTGACCGGACGCGTTTCCAGTCCATGAAGCTACGGGCCCGCGTGCCGCGAACCCACGATTATACGGCGAGTCCTTTCAGTCTTTGATGACTTTCACCGGCGCCATCGGTGCCCTCTGCATGTTCCCATTACGCGCGCTCATCGCGGTAAGCGTGTCGCTTCGCATACATCCGAACGTGCTCACTGTTATGGGCGTACTGGTCAACATGTTTGCGGCCTGGGCGCTCGCCCTCGGCCACTTCACGTTGGCCGGTGTCATCATGATCGTTGCGAACATCTTCGACTTCATCGACGGCAAGGTCGCCGAGCAACTGCAGTTACGGTCGGCCTTTGGCGCCTTCTGGGATTCAGTGATGGACCGCTTCTCGGATATCTCGCTATTCATCGGCCTTATCTATCTCTACGCGCAGCTAGGCCGGACCGATTACGTCATGATCACTGCACTCGTAATGATGTTCTCCGTGCTCACAAGCTACACGCGTGCCCGCGCGGAATCACTGATCACAAAATGTAAAGTCGGCTTCATGGAACGGCCAGAGCGGATTGTGTTGTTCATGATTGGCGCGTTCACTAACCGGATGGCGGCAGTGCTCTGGGTGATCGGTGTGCTCTCAATCGTTACAGTTGCCAGTCGGATCTACTACACATGGCATAAGCTAAACCACACCCAGAACGGAGCGGCTGGATGGGCATAAACCGCGCGTTAACCTTCCCGTTCGTCATCCTCTGGAATGCAATCTTCTGGACACACGAGCGCACGACCTGGCAATACGACCTCATGGTCCTCGCCATCCTGGCGTTCGTCTGGTTGACGCCACCCACTTGGCTTGGCGACCCAATGGCAAAAGGCCAGGGCCTCAT
>DBHR01000065.1:0-36256 GCA_002296225.1 Acidobacteria bacterium UBA823
GAAACGTCGTCTGGACACTGCCATGTTCAACCTCCGTCGTCGGTCAACCTACATCATTCGTTTAGGAAACGCTCCAGCGGCACCATCCGAGGGATTTGGCTGTCGTCACCGGTCAGTTCCCACCAAACGAGCGAGACTGGTATGACACCAGCAGTGCTTAACTCGTCCATGAAGCCCTTGACGGTGAACTCGTCGCCTAACCCTCGAGCACGTTCCGCCATGAGCTTTTCAATCTCGATTTTCCCTATGATGTAGCTGGTCCCGTATCCGGGCTGCTGGAGGTAGAGATGCTGTTCCGTGAGAACAGTGTCACTATCGGCCGGCATCCATCCCCGTGGTGTCCACTTGGCGGCAAACTCCGAGGCCTCTTCGATCGTATAGCCTTCGCCATGCATCATCAGTCCACCGAGTGCCCGCGCCGCTCTTTGTGCGAGCATGATTTGGATGATCTCCATGCCACGAGGTCGGTCCGCAAATAGCCCAGCATGCATCATCCACTCCTCCATGCCGGTTGCGAGTCCCTCTGACCGCTGGCCCCAGATGTTAGACAGAGACGGCCCACGGCGGATTGGACTTGAATGCGGCTCATGTTCCATCCGAGCGATCTCGGTCCAGTGAAAACTGTGGGTCCGCATGGCCACTGGGTCCCGATAGGACACTTCGCTAAAAAATCCGCGTGGCCCAACGGCTGGCACTGGGGAAAAACTTCCTATCTTGGCACGAAGCGCTGGGGCCATGTAGTCGCGTACGGTGACAATCTCCTCTCGGTCGAGGAACCCGATGAACTCATCAACTGAGGCGTTGAACCGCCGATCGTATTCCTCAGCAGAGGTCACAACAGGCAGTGGCGGCAGGTCACGGTTACGGTGTTCTATCAAGTGCAGCGTCGTATGGGACCGCGCCAGTTCATGCTGCATGAGCGCTACTTCCTCGTCCCAGGTATAGTTCACGAGATGCACATTCTGGAGATACCAGTTGAGGTTCTCTTTCCCAACACCCGACGGCCCATGCTTGGCGGGCAACTCGTCCTCGAGCCAAGCCGTAAACTGAACAGTGGCGTCGTGCGCTTGGCCAATGGCGTCATCTAACGCGGTGCGCGTACCGGAAACGCGTTCAGCGAGCGCTTCAAGAGTCGAGGCTTGTACCCGCATGTCCCTGATCCCACCAACCCACAGGTCTCGAGCATCCTCGACTAAATTCGATTGAGCCTGCAGGAGTAGCGGTGGAACCGTCTGTAATTGAGCCGCGAGGCGTTCCGCATCGCCGTCGGTCAACGGGTAGTCATAAGTCCAAAGATTGATCATCCAACCATCGGCACCCGTGCCCTCGCGTGCGGGTGTGTCACTCTGTGCTGCGAAGACTGTCGCGTAGAACGCTGGAATGCTAGCCCAAGGTCGACGAATGCGGTGGTCAAAGTCGAGCCCATTCATTTCGGCTCGCACGAGGACGTGGTCGACCTGTTGCGCGACTGGCCAACCGCTTGAATCGATGGCCTCAAGGCGCCGCTGATACCTGGCAAGCTCACCGAACTGGGCGGTCATGGCATCAGCCGAGTAGTCAGGGGCCGCAGGAGCCGCAAAGGCCCTCCAATCCTTAAAGAGCGTGAGGAGATCCTCGTAATTATTACTACTGGTTACTTCCGTGCGAGACGCCGGAGCGTCCGGACGAGGACCTTCCGATGAACAACTCACGGTCAAGAGGAGCGCCGCGGCAACACCAGCAAAAGACGGAAACGGGAACCATCGTGGCAACATCGTGACCTCCGGGAAAAAGACCGGTATAACTCCGAGCGAAACCCACAACCATCCTGATCTGTTGGCCAACGGCCTGTCAAACAGAGTTATCGCTTGAAACGTTCTTGCGCCAGGGAACCTTCCTGGCCAGGCCTAATTCTGGCTTATCATGTCGGCTTGGAGGAATACATGGACAGCGCCAAATCCCGCAGACACATTACGTGGCTTCCGATGGTTCTCGTGGCACTTCTAGCCGGACTCGGCTCAGTAACGGCCCAGCCCGCGGACTGGGGCCCAATGAGCCCGTCGATGGAGGACGTTCCCTATCCACATTCGGTCTCGTTTCTGTCGTTCACGATGTACGGCCAGGATGTGCGAATGGCTTATATGGACGTCGCACCGAACGGTGCGGCCAACGGCCGGGTCGTTGTGCTCCTCCACGGGGGAAACTTCTTCGCGGAATACTGGAAGGGCACCATCGAAGCGTTGCGAAACGAGGGGTTCCGCGTGCTGGCAACCGACCGGATCGGATACGGGCGCTCCTCGAAGCCGATCGTGCCCTATACGCTGCACGACATGGCGCTCCATATCAAGATGCTGCTCGAGGAACAGGGGATCCCCAAAGCAGCGATCGTGGGGCACTCGATGGGCGGCATGGTGACATCCCGCTTCGCGTTTTCATATCCCGAGATGACGACGCATGCGGTGATGGTGAACCAGATCGGCTTAACCGACTCGCGCCTCGAGCGCCCATGGCGCAATCCCGAAGAGCAGTATCAGGCCAGCTTGAACCGGAGCTACGAGTCGATCCGGCGCGGGATCGAGCGATACTTCATCACCTGGAGCCCGGAATATGAGTATTTCATCCGCTTGCACTACGGCTGGACACAAAGCGGTGATTGGCCGCAGTTCGCCAAGGTGCGGAGCCGAATCTCACAGATGCTTTACGCCGACCCGGTCGTCTATGACTGGCCGCACATCAAGGCAAAGACCCTGGTCATCGGAGGGGCGGAAGACGGGCCTAACTTCCGTGCCTTGGCAAAGAACGTGGCCGATACGATTCCGAACGCCGAGTTGGTTCTGATTGACAACGTCGGACATATTCCGCATCTTGAGGCATCCGAACGGTTCCATTCCGAGTTGATCCGATTCCTAGAGTCTGACCCGATCCCGCACACGGAGGAACAGAGTCAACCGTAGGCGCGATTTGCCTCGAAGGCCTCATATCAGGACGACATGATTACCACACCCCGAGGGACGACCCGGCGGTGGGTGTTGGCGACGTTCATCGTCCCTTGGGTCCTGCCGCCACTTCACGCGCAACAGCCGCCTCGCTTTGCCGAGCGGGTCGAGGTTGCGCGCATCCTCCTTGATGCGCGGGTGCTCGACAGGGCAGGTCTGCCGGTTCTGGGTCTCAGCGCTGACGACTTTACCGTTGATATCGGCGGAAAACTGGCGCCCGTCGAGTCAGTCTCCTGGGTGTCGGGCCACGCTGGCACTGCGGAGGACGCCATTACGCACTCGGCGGATAGCTGGTCTGGCCCACTGCCTCAAGGTCGGCTGGTCGTCTTTTTCATACAGAAGGATATGGAGCGAGGCCGTATCCGTGGTCTCGTTCGGTTGCTTGTCGAACTGCGGAAGTTCCTCGACACGTTCACGCCAGACGACCGGGTTGCCGTTCTTTCATTCGATACGTATTTGAAGGTCTGGAGCGACTTCACGAACGACTTCGATCATGTTCGCGCCCTCCTCAAAGACGGCGTTCTGTTCCAGGGTCCCGGGCCGGTGCAGAGTGGCCCGTCGCCATCACTGTTGGCGCACCTCGACCTAAGCCGCGCACGGCGCACTTACAGTGTAGAAAGCGCACTGCGCCTCGTCGGCGAAGCACTGAAGCCGCTACCGGGCTCGAAGGCCATCGTCCTCGTCGGGCACGGCTTCGGATTCTTGACACGGGACGGCGTGCTGATGGTGAACCGCTACGACGACACCAGTAAGATGCTCCAAGCGGCCCGCGCATCGGTCTTCTCGCTGGACATCACCGACGCCGATTTTCACGCGCTCGAAGTGGGACTACAGAACGTGTCGGACGAAACCGGTGGGTTTTTCGCGCGGACTAATGTTTTCACGGCACGACCGCTCAGGCGGCTGGAAGGCGCCCTTGCGGGACACTACGTACTGTTCGTGGAACGACCGAATCTTTCACCCGGCGAGCACCGCGTACGGGTGAGACTTACCAGAGCGAAGGGCACCGTGCTCGCGCGAACCACATTCGTCGGCTAGCAACCCGAGGCGCCCCTCACCGCCTCAACCGTATCCGGTCGCGTTGCCTGGCTGCAATGTCAATAAGCCGACGTAGCTCCTTGAGCGGCTCGGGACTGTCGTCCACTTGCAGCCGAAGCACCACGTCATTATTCAACCAGACGCCAGCATTCTTCTTCACGACGACCATTGCGGCCGACTGCATGCCGCGCGTGTCGCCACCGGCCGCCTGTCCGGCATCGAGGGCTGCCATTAACCTACCCGAGAGATGGCCCTCGGTCCGCTCGAAAGCCTCGACCATGTCCGTGACGACCACCTCGCCCGCGAGGATATTGCCCTGCGCGGTCGTGTACCTGCCGCCGAGGTGTCCAGCCCACGCACTAGCTTTCGGCCCCGTAAACGCAGCGTAGTTTCCTTCGGCATCCATTACCGCAAACTGACGACCGTGTTTGGTCCACCGCTCGGGAACCGGGTCGGGGTCGTCTTCCCACAGCACCTTAACAGCGGCCGCAGGCGACAATCCCGCCCGGAGCAGCGCGAGGCCGCGTGGGCCATAGCTCACATCTACGATCGCTTGCGTCGCTACGACCCCCACATCGGCCTCCGCCCATAGGACGCCGTTACCCACGGAGAACACCCGTGACTGGACCGCTCCGCCAATTTCGCCCGTCTCGGGGTCAAAGCCGAGGACCGAGAACGTCGCCACGGGATCGAACAGCTGACCGTCGTCGATGCGTAGGTTACCGAGCGCCACCGCGATGGCGACGGCCATCGCAGTGACGCTTAGGGCAACGCGCCAGACATTAGGACGGAGCATGGTTTTGTTGGCGGTTACGATCAAGGTTGTGCGTCGTGGGAGTGGGTCGCGTAATGCTGCCGGAGTAGGTCTTTCCCATAGTCATTGCCATTCGGCGTCCTCACCAGCGCATGAACATGTTGCTGATTGGGCTCATTGGGCATGAGGTGGCGGAGCCCCGCAGGCCGCTGGTGGTCAAACTCGATGAGAATCACCGGACTATGAAGCCGGTAGTAGAAAACCGAGTCGTCCGCTTCGCCGCCGATCCAAGCGAAATAAGTCTCGTCAAGATGATGCACGACCTCACTCATGCGCACTTCGGCGTGTCCCTCGCGCATGTTGCCAACGAACAGTTCGACCAGAGCGAGTAGTTGCTGCTTTTGTGCGGCCGAGAACGATGACGCAGCGACGCCCGCGTAGTCGAGAATAACGTTGTCCTTGAACGCCTCGCCTAGATTGTTGTTCCCGGTCTTGGACACTTCGATAACAGCCTCGGCCCGCTGGACCTCACTTAGCGCGCGGAGCATCGCCAATCCAGACTGCTGCTCTTCTTGCAGGATTGCTGTGCCTCTGAACTTACCGGCTACCGCAACGACTGGTTCAGAGCCGACGAACAACGGCGTCATCACTACCTGATCGCCAAGTACAAAGTAGTTAATGATGAGATGATGGCCGTCAAGCTGCCAACCCCAGGGCTCGGTAGCCGACGGTTCACCCATCATGGTGATCCAATAGAGCCACTGGCCGTACTCAACAAAGTTGTCGCCGTTGAGCTCGCCCAGCGTGTGGTTGAGCTTCATGATGTCCTGCGATAGTCGCAGTCCCCTAGCGCTCAGTGATGCACGCAGTAAACCGAACACGGCTTCGCGCTGCGCGTCGGACATCTCGTCAAAGCCAACACCCTGACGGAGATAGAAGTGTTGATTCATCCACTTCCGCCATTCGGGATCGTCGATAGAAAATAACGTCTTTTCCCGCTGGCTCTCGCTCAGCAGTCCGAGAAATGCCTCGGCTGCTAGCTGAACTGGCTCGGTCGACACACCGGTCGATCGGATCGAAAATAGCCCGCCGACCGGATCGCCTGTCGCCGTGACGCCTACAAACGCATCCCTCAGGCCCTCAGTTTCCGCACGTGTCGACAGGGTGAGGAACCGTTCCATGACGTCGTCCGGAAAGCGCTGCTGCGACAGCACAATTCCGATGAACATTCCGACAAATAGCCCGACAGTCGTGACGAGGCGAATGCGGGTCACCATCGCGCACTCCTTTGAGGTTTGGCACAACTTGATCGGTGTGAATCGTTGAGAAGAGCGACCGTGGCAAGATTCCACCTGCTCAGAAGCTGGCCGCTATGATGAATCCTAGAACCACCCCCCCCCAAAACAATATTCGGTGATTCTGTGACTAAGGGTAATGGCATCTCGCGACGCCAATTATAATCGAGTGACTCAACCGAAGGGACCAGATCGGACGACGCGGAGAACACGTAATGGACGACCGCCCAATAGCACTACGAGTCAATGCCAACCGGTTGCGCGGTAGATTCGACGCCCTTGCAGCTATTGGTGCGACCGGCAACGGCGGAGTGCATCGTCCAGCGCTCGGTGCCGAGCATCTCCGCGCCAGACGCTGGTTCCTAGACGAAGCCCGGGCTGTCGGGTTGCGAACTAGCGTTGACGGCGCGGGTAACCACTCAGCAACATTGCCATGCGGTCCGGCTAACGCGCCCACATTGCTGCTGGGTTCGCATCTTGATTCAGTGAGGAACGGCGGGCGCTTCGATGGCGCTCTTGGCGTACTTGCAGCACTAGAGACACTGCAAGTCGTCAAAGAAGCAGACCTCGCCCTTAAAACGAACCTCGAGGCCATCGACTTCACGGACGAA
Source organism: Acidobacteria bacterium UBA823 (assembly GCA_002296225.1). Taxonomy (GTDB): domain Bacteria; phylum Acidobacteriota; class Vicinamibacteria; order Vicinamibacterales; family UBA823; genus UBA823. The sequence continues at coordinate 6,674 of DBHR01000065.1, forward strand.
GAGGGCACCCATCTGGGGTTCCTCGGCAGCCTGGCCTTCACGGGCGCGATCACTGCTACGGACTTACATCATCCTGGTGGCGACCCACACGCATTCCAAGAGGCACTCGCCAACGCTGGCTTGACTGAAAAGTCGATCCTTGGTGCCCAGCGGGACCCCTCAACCATCGCTGGCTATCTGGAGCTCCACATCGAGCAAGGTAATCGGTTGAATACGTCTTCGCACGATATCGCCGTTGTCACGTCGGTCGTTGGTCTCCGGCGTCAAAAGATTACCTACATCGGCCGCGCTGATCATGCCGGCACGATCTCGATGAATGACCGGCGCGACGCCGGGCAGGGCGCTGCAGCATTGATAATCTCCTCGCGCCGCTTAGTGATGGCCGAGTTTCCGGATAGCGTAGTCAATACTGGCGTCACAAGATTCTTGCCAGGCGCGATGAACGTCGTCCCTGAGCGCGCTCAACTGACGCTCGAGTTCCGTGCACCTCGACTACGCGATCTGAAACAGTTAGGAGCGGCTCTGAAAGATCTCGCGCATGCCGAGGCACGCGAACGCGAGTTAGCTGTCGAGATCGAGGAGGTCGACGGCATCCAGCCAGTACAGATGGACGCGCGTGTGCAGGCAGCAGTCGCCGCTGCCGCTGAGCGACTCGGTCTCCGCCAGAAACAAATGACGTCCGGCGCGGGCCACGACGCCCAGGTGATGGCAAAGATCTGTCCTGCTGGAATGATCTTCGTTCCCTCCGTCGACGGTTTCAGTCATTCGGCACGGGAATTCACTAAATGGGAAGATTGCATGAACGGCGCGAACGTCCTATTGCAAGCCGCTGTCGTAGGCATCTAATTCGGATAGACGTAAACCCTTCGGCGCGACACATTAAATCCGAAAAGGTTCTCGACAATGGGAATGCCAACCGTGGTCATTGGACCGAATTCAGCAAACTGACGCCGATCAAGGCTTTCGCCGTCGTCAGTCACCAAACTTAATCCCCTGCGCGAGCGGCAGCTCCGTACTCCGGTTAATCGTGTTGGTCTGCCGGCGCATGTAAGCCCGCCAAGCGTCCGTCCCTGCTTCTCGGCCGCCGCCCGTTTCCTTTTCTCCACCAAAAGCGCCACCGATCTCGGCGCCGCTAGTGCCAATATTTACGTTGGCGATACCACAATCACTGCCGCGCGCCGACAAGAAATATTCGGCTTCACGAAGATGTTCGGTGAAAATGGCTGAAGACAGCCCCTGGGGTACGGCGTTCTGAAGCGCAACTGCCTCCTCGAGCTCATCGACCGTCTGCGTTGACGGCGCGTCGACCGAGCCGTAGTCAATAATGTAAAGAATCGGCCCGAAGGTTTCTTCCTGCACGATAGCCAAGTCATTTGTTGCAGCCGCTAGGCACGGCGTGACGTAGTGTCCACCCGGATACGCCTCACCCTCTAGCCGATCGCCGCCACAGAGGACCTCGCCACCTTCCGCTTTGACCCGCACCGCCGCCTGCATCAGATTCTCGACGGAATCCTGACTGACCAATGGCCCCATCAGCGTTTCGGGCCGGCGGGGGTCACCGATCCGAACGCCGCTGTACGCGCGCTTCAACCGATTGACTAAGTCGTCACGCACTGAACGGTGACAGATGATTCGCCGTGTACTGGTACACCGCTGCCCCGCTGTCCCGATCGCACCGAACAGAATCGCCGGCAGGGCCAGGTCAAGATTGGCGTGGGCCGTGACGATGATCGCGTTGTTGCCACCCAGTTCTAGAATCGTTCGGCCCAGGCGCTCGCCGACGACTCCGGCAACGCGGTGGCCCACCTCGCAACTGCCCGTTACGGAAATTAGCTCAACCCGGCGGTCTTGCACTAATCGTTCACCAATCGTCGTTCCACCTCCAATGGTCAGTGAGAAGATCGCCGGGTCCACATCGTTCGCGCGGCAGACCTCCTCAGCAATACGCGTGACGGCAATTGCTGTTAACGGCGTCCGGCTCGCCGGCTTCCAGACCGTGCTGTTGCCACACACCGCGCCGAGCGCTGCATTCCAACTCCACACCGCAACCGGGAAGTTAAACGCACTTATGACGCCGACGACTCCCAGCGGATGCCACTGTTCGTACATGCGGTGGTCGACCCGCTCGGATGGCATTGTCAGACCATACAGCTGCCGCGATAGCCCACACGCGAAGTCACAGATGTCGATCATCTCCTGCACTTCGCCCTCGCCTTCGGCCGCGATCTTACCCATCTCGAGAGTCACAAGCGCACCGAGGTCCCGCTTGGCGGTGCGCAAGCGATCGCCCAACTGGCGTACGACCTCACCGCGCAGTGGAGCCGGCACGGTGCGCCACGCCTCAAACGCATGGGCCGTCCGATTAAGGATCTGTTCGTACTCGTCCTCGGTCACGGTTTTGACCGAAGCGATCCTGGACCCATCGATTGGTGTGAGCACTTCGATTTCCGGCCCTGATCCGAGCCACTCACCACCGAACCCTCCTGGGTTGCTTGTTGTAATACCTAGCGTCTTGAGTAAGTCAGACATTTGTGCGCACCATCCATTATGAATTGCTGAATGTCAAAGGTCAGGCGAGCAATGGTCGGCCAAAACCTGCCACCCATCTCACGATTGGTCTTACACCGCAGACTACCGACGCGTGGCAAGCTATCGGTGACGGCGTCAAACTATGTTACCGCGTAGAACAGCGTCCCGCCGATCGCGATGAGAACCAGTCCACCAAGTCGGTGAACAGCGGGTGGCCGATTGACCAACCACTGCGCGAGATAGCGGATCCGATCGCGTCCGATCAACACCATGGCGATCCCGGACGTTATCACCAACGCGCCAAAGAGCTGAACGAACATGGGCAGACGTGTCTCCGCCGCCGCCAGTAAGAGGACCAGCCCGATGACGAACCGAATGGCGGCCACGGCATAAAAACTGCGGCCCTGGTGCAAGAAGGCCAGGCGTGTCAAAACCGACGGGACCACTATCACGACGCCCCCAAGAATGATCAAGAACCCACTAAGGACTGCAACAACGGTCTCCGCCAAAACCTCCTCCGAGTCCACTCACCGAAATACCAAAGTGCCCGCAAAGGCAAACGCGCCACTCCGCGTCAGAACTCCGCTCCCGTGTCTGATGCCGAGCCCTGTCGCTATTTTGTAAATTGGCGGTCACTAGGGACGGGCGGTCGGCGTCATGGTGACCTCGTGCCGGTCGCCGGCGCGCATAAAGATCACCGTGATCAGCTCGTCAACCTTCACAGCATCCAGCGCATACGTGTAGTCGTAGATATTGGTAATCGATTGGCCTGCAAACTCGATAATCACGTCGCCCTCTTGGAGGCCGGCTTTCGCCGCCGGACCACCCTCAATGACGCCACCCAGTAGCAGACCTTCCACTTCAGCGGTATAGTCAGGAATCGTTCCAGTGAACGCTCGCACACTCGCGCGTTGGCCCTGCGGCTCTATTTGTTCGACCCGAACAAAGTCCAACGGAGTATCCCGGTTGGCGACATTGCGTGCGATGATCGTCCCTAGCCTGGCTACCCGGTCGAGATCCTCGTAGTTGACGGCCGAGGCATCGTCGCTCGGCCGATGGTAGTCCGTATGACTGCCCGTGAAGAAATTCAGACTCGGGATCCCCGCACCGTTGAAGCTCATGACATCGGTCGGCAAGTACGGATCAAGCTGAATCTGCACGTCGAAGCCAACGGGCACGTTCGCTCGTTCGATGAGTCCGTGCCACGCCGAGCTCGACCCTACCGCTTGCAGGGCGAGCCGGTTATCGCGCGCGCGTCCGACCATGTCGAAATTCAGATAGGCCGAGATCTGCCCTGTCGGCACGGCTTCCGTTTCGACAAAGTTCGCGGATCCAAGCAGGCCGAGTTCCTCACCCGACCAAAACGCCAAGATCACGCCCCGACGCCGGTCCGCAGCGGTCAGCGCCCGGCCAGCTTCGATCACCGCCGCCACACCGGACGCGTTATCGTCAGCGCCATTGTGAATTTCTCCACGCTCACTGTTGCGCGCCAGAGAGTTGCCCTGGAGACCAAGACCCAGGTGGTCGTAGTGCGCGCCCAGCATTACGTAGGACTTGCCGTCCGTCGACGAGACCGGCGTGGCTGATGGCGGCAGATACCCAGCAACGTTGAAGCCAGAACGACTCTCCCGCGTCACTTTGACGTCAAGCGTCAGCCGCACACCATCAATCTGAAATCCGGCCACGTGCGGGTTCCCAGTGTCTAGCTCGGCCTGAGTTGCCTCAACGCTACGATCCGGCACGTACTCAAACAGCGCGTCACCAACGGCACCGCTGATGCTAGCCCCAACGATCCCCGAGCCAGAGATGGCCGTATCGAACGTCATTGGTATCGTCAGGCCCGCATTCGGTGAGCGCGGACCGGTAAGGACAAGCAGCGCCTTCGCCCCGCGCTGCCGCGCGGCCATCGCCTTGTAACGGAGCCCCGAGTAGCGCGCGAGGACATTGCGCAGGTCCTGGTCCACGTCCTCAGGGAAGTAACGAAGCACAACGACAATCTTGTCAGTGACGTCAAGCGTCGCGTAGCTGTCATAGCCGAAGTCCTGCGAATCGGGCACGACTAGGCCGTAACCGGCGAACACCACCTCACCCTCTGCTACGGCCGAGTCGGAAAACGACAGTGCCTGCACGTTGTCGCTGACGTTCCACCCAGTGGCAGCGTCGAGCGTGAGCAACGTGCCGGCATCATTGACCCCGGCCGTGAACTCGAACGGTAGGCGGAAGTCGGATCGGCCAGGCAAGAACGTCGCGCCGAGCGCACGAAGCTGCTCCACAATGTAGTCTGCGGCAACTCGAGCGCCGTCCGACCCAGTCAAGCGGCCCTCCAGTGCATCCGCTGCTAACGCCTCGACGTGCGGCTGCGTCCGCCATCCGTCCTGGGCCACGGCCGGGCGGGCAAGTCCATACGGTCCCAGGACCGCAATCGTCAGGAAGACCTGAGCAAAGAGTCGCCGCACCATGTCGTTACTCGCCTCCAGCCGCGCCCTGGTTCCCGCTAGTCCTGCGTGGCGGGGCCGCTGCGAGCGCTTCGAGCGCCTTGTTATGATTCCATCGTCCGAGAAAAATCTGACCGGCCTGGCCGCCGGCCCGGTTCGACGTCCACGACAGGACCTGGCCGTCGGGTGATGGCACGGGTAACCCGTCGAATCCGTCGGTGTAGGTGATGCGTACAGGTTCTTTCGCACCACTGGCGTCGACGATGTACACCTCAAAGTTCGTAAACCCGAGCTTATTAGACGCAAAGAAGATGTATTCGCCTGACGGATGGAAGTAGGGCGCCCAACTCATCGAGTGAAAGTCCGTGATCTGCTGCTGGTTAGAACCATCGAGATTCATGGTCCAGACGTCGGCGATCAACCCCGTCTCGTCAAAACGGCGCCAGACGATCTTCGAGCCATCCGGCGAAAAGAACGGGCCACCATCATAGCCCACCACATCGGTTAGCCGTCGCTGTCCCAATCCGTCGGCGCGCATGATGTAGATTTCAGCGAAGTACGACGGATCCAATTCAAGCTGCTTCCGCTCGTCCGAGGTCAGCTCTCGGTTGTAGGCATCGCGCATCGACGTGAATACGAGCCATTCGCCATCGGGTGAATAGCTTCCTTCGGCGTCGTACCCACGCACATCGGTCAACCTAGTGTATTTGCCGGTATCCTGATCAAACGTGTAGATCTCCATCTCGGGGTCGTAGTCCCACGCGTAACGACGCTCCTCCCCTGATTCACGAAATGCGATTTCGGCGGCCTGCAACGCCTTGGATTCTGGGTCGTGCTGAGTCGACGCATACATGATGAGCGAGCTGCCAGGCTGAAAGAACGCGCACGTCGTCTTCCCATGACCCGGTGAAATCCGGCGAGAGTCGCCCGTCTCGAGATCGAGGACATAGATCTGATAAAAGGGATTCTCCGGCTCTCGCTCGCTCTGGAAGACGAGCTTGGCGCCATCGGGGCGGTAGTAGCCCTCTCCAGCTCTCTTCCCTTCAATCGTCAGCCGTCGTGTCCGCGTCAGAAAATCGGACTCGGTGTAAAGGTCACCATCCTGACCAGTAACGACGGGCCCTAACAGCCCCACGACCATTGCCGCTATCGCTAACCGATACATTCGTGTTCTAGCATCCGCCGCGCGTCGTCGCCTCATCTCTAGTTCCCCGCCTTCCATGCCTCATCGCCCCTCAGGAAAACGCTTCATCGTACACCAGTCGCCCGCAGGTTCTCTAGTGCCAGACCTGCCTCACTCCGTGCTCCTAACTCCTGTATTCTTGTATCAATATGACCCGCACCGCCTCGACGATGCTACCCCTCGGCACGCTGGCACCAGATTTCATATTGCCCGATCCGCGCGGCGATATCGTCTCGCTGTCTCGTTTTTCCGACGCGCCGGCGCTCGTCGTTATCTTTATGTGCAACCACTGCCCTTACGTGAAGCATCTGAAGCCAGCGGTAGCTGCCTTCGCACGCGATTACGAGCCGAAGAGCGTTGCCGTGGTCGGCATCAACTCGAACGACGCAATCGAGTTTCCCGACGACGCCCCGGACCGAATGGTCGAGGACATGGAAACATTTGATTACCGCTTTCCGTATCTCGTGGATGGGACGCAGGAGGTGGCCAAAGCATATCGCGCGGCGTGTACGCCGGACTTCTTTCTCTTCGATGCGGACCGAAAGCTCGTGTATCGCGGGCAATTCGACGATAGCCGACCCAATAATGGTGTACCGGTCACCGGGGAGTCGCTGCGGACGGCGGTTGACGCAATACTCGCCGGCTCGCCGGTCCCCGAACCCCACCCACCGAGCCTCGGCTGCAACATTAAGTGGAAGTCGAACAATGCGCCCGACTACTTCGCCGGCTGAGCGGGACGGATGACCGTCGACGACCGTAACGACCCAGTCACGGACGACGCTGAGGCAGCGCGCCCCACGGTAACACCGAGCTATTGTCCGAACTGCAACAGGCCGCTGCCTACAAAGCAGCGTGGCGTACCGGAACGCTGTCTGTTCTGTGGTGAGCCAAACCCAGGACCCGAGGCGAGCACTGAGGAGCCAGACTCCGATGCCGGCGACTCCGGGCTGAGCGATGAAGACTCGTCGGAGGAACCGATGGCAGCCGACGTGTACGACCCGCCACTCGACACGAGTTCGACGCTTATGGATTACGACGCCGCGTTTGACGCGCCTAACGACGGTGGTAACTCGTGGAAGATCAAACTCCTGACGATGCCGATCATATTCCTGGTCGCCGTACCGACGGTCTTCCTCGGCCTCGGCCGCACGAGCCTACAAGAACCCGACGAGCCCAGATTCGCTGAGGCGTCCCGACAGATGCTGGCCAGTGGAGATTACCTGACACCGTACTTCAACGGCGAGGCCCACTACGACGCATCAATCCTCTTCTACCAGATGCAGGCGGCGGCATTCCGCGAGTTTGGAGTAAGTGAGTACGGAGCTCGCCTGCCCTCCGCTCTAGCTGGTCTCGGCTGTCTATGGCTCGTGTATCTGATCGGGCGAAAGCTGTTCTCCGCACGTGCCGGTATGCTCGGGGCACTCGTGCTGGGCACGACCTTCCGGTTCGTCCTCTCCAGCCGGAACGGTTTAACCGACGTACCGCTGCTCTTTTTCGTCCTGCTCTCACTCTACGGGTTCATCCGAGCGGCCGACACGGACCCGCCAGGCGGATGGTTCGCCCTGCTCGGTTGGCTCGGCGTGTCGCTGGGCATGTTGACCCAGGGAGCCGCCGGATTACTCCCGATAATCGTCTGGTTGCCCTATCTTGTCTTGACGGGCCGGCTGGGCGGGCTGCGGCGGCTGCGGTTTTCGACGGGCGTGCTGCTCACGCTGGCAATCGTGCTTCCTTGGTATCTGTACATGGCGTGGACCCATGGACGGGGCTTCGTCGAGTTGGCGGTTTTGTCGGAGCTCATGGCACGGTACGCTCCGACGGGTGCCGAAACCGTCGAGTGGGGACCGCTCTTCTACCTAACGGTTTGGGCCAGCGACGCCATGCCGTGGACGCTCTACGCGGTCGCTGCGGTGGTGGCGGCGGTCCTTGGAGGGAGTCAGCTCACGCCAGCGTACCGCCGGGGTGCCGCGTTGTGCGTCATCTGGTTTGTCGTAGTCTTGGTCATCTGCACGCTTTCAGCCGAAAAGCTGCCACATTACCTGTTGCCGCTCTACCCCGCGGGCGCTTTACTCGTCGGCATGTTGTTCGACCGAGCGATAGACGAACCAAGGGAGAGCGGTCCCTGGGTGGGTGTCGCAAATTGGCTCACCGCGCTCGGCCTGCTCGTGTTGGCCGGTCTCATCAGTTGGCTACTCCAGCGCCGGTTCGGGCTCCCGGTAGTCAGCCTGGCAATGGCCGTGCCAGCAGCGCTCGCGCTCGGTAGCATCTTCATGGTGATTTTCCAGCGAGGCGGCCAGCCGATCTGGAACTTCGGCGTGGTAGTGCCGGTGTTCGCACTAGGCTACGGCCTCCTAGCCGTTAACGTCGCACCTGATCACCTTGAGCGGTTCAAGCCGGTCCGTCCCTTAGCCACACTCGCCGCAGCGCAGCAAGGTGACGACCGGCAACTCGGTTTGTACGGTGACCGGAGTCAGGGATTCGTCTTCTACACCGGGCAGAACGTGGAGTGGCTCGGCAGCGCCGACGAAGCCGCCTCCTTTTTGAGCGAAGACGGGTTGCGGTTATGCGTCTTGCGCTTCAACGATCTCGAAGACATCCGTAGCCGTTACACCGGGGTGCTTTACCAACTGGCTACACAGCAGCGGCAAAGCGTCCAGTTCGCGGATCTGTTCAGCGACGATTCCGATAACGACTGGACAACGCTCGTCCTACTGTCGAACCAGCCTCCGAAATAAATCGGACGGCGGCGTTGGCCGCTCGTCGCCGGCGTTACCCGCCTCCGCGAACCCTGGGTCGACCCGCATCGCGCCCTCCAACAGTTCAAGATAGCGGACGCGCGGCACTTCAATCGCGCCTTGACGCGCTAGGTGCGGCGTGAGCCATTGCACGTCGAGCATGCGGAAGTGGCGGGTCCGAAGCCGGTTCACCAGAGCCCAGAGTGCGACCTTCGACGCATCGGTCGCGCGATGGAACATCGACTCGCCGAAGAACGCACCCCGCAGAGCAACACCGTAGAGGCCGCCAACCAGCCGTCCCCCGCACCAAGTCTCGACCGAATGCGCGAAGCCCGCGCCATGGAGCGCCGAGTAGGTCTCGATGATCTCGCGATCGATCCAGTCACCCTCAGTATCCCGAGACGCGCATCCGATAATCACTTGGTCAAACGCACGATCAAATGTCACGGCGAACCTACCGCTGCGCAGGACACGCATTAAGCGTCGCGAAACGTGAAATTGATCTACCGGTAGGATCCCGCGGGGGTCGGGCGCGTGCCATACGATGGTACCGGATGGACCAGGCATTGGGAACAAGCCCGAACGGTAGGCGCTCAGCAGAAGCGGCAGCGGAATCATGATCCGTCCTGTAATATATAGTGGTTCGTCGGCCGTAGATGCGGCCTGCGCTTACTTGAGGGCTCTCTCGAGACGGTTGAATAACCTGGGGGTCCGTTCACGCGTCGCACGAAGCACCGAGCCATGTACGAATCCGAAGCGCTGACCAAAGGTATCCGGGTCCACGTAACCTCGCAATACTCCGCCGAACATTCCCAGCCTCTACAGAATCGGTGGTTGTTTCTCTATACGGTTGCGATCTCGAACGAGAGCACCGATACGGTGCAGCTCATCAGCCGTCACTGGACCATCACCAACGCCGAGAACCAAGTGGAAGAGGTGCGCGGTCCAGGGGTCATCGGTAAACAGCCGGTACTGGCGCCTGGCGAATCATTTGAATACACCTCTGGTTGTCCGCTGACGACGCCGTTCGGTACCATGAAGGGCACGTATCAGATGGTCACCGCCGACGGCGATAACTTCGACGTCGAGATCGCTCCATTCGCCCTGACCGAACCCTACACCGTGCACTGAGGCCAGTGCTTGGCACGCCAAGTGACGCTGCCCGTTGTGGTCGGATGCATTCGATGAGCACGAAGGAGCGAACGACTTGTGAAGCAACCCCAAGCCGGCCGACTGTAGTGCTTTCCCCGTGTGCATGGCCAGACAGCACGCACCCCCTCACGTGACTTGCGTCTTGCCATGAAATTTCGTTTCCGGGGATCCGCTGGTCCTATTCTCTGAAATGGAGTTCCACGACAACGCCGAGGTCGTTGACATGTCGTGCACCCATAACCCGACGGGCTGACAAGCACGCCGCCTCTCATGGAATCAGCCGTTTCCACTCGCACGCGCCGCGCGGCCATGACCGCGCTTTTCGCGAGCGCTGGCCTGTCGTCGACCGGATATATCGCCGCGATCATTGTCGCCCCGCTCATCGCCGAGGACCTGCTCGGCAGCGCTACGCTGAGCGGCCTGCCGTCTGCCGTCACGGTCATCGGTATGGCAATCGGCTCGATGATGCTATCGACCAGGATGGCCAAACGCGGACGACGTAGCGGGCTCATCCTCGGCTATGCGGTCGTGGCGGTCGCAGCTGTCCTCGCAGTGGTCGCGACGAACCTCGCGTCTTTTTCGCTGTTCTCAATCGCCATGTTCGCACTCGGCACCGGTCACAGTGCGAACCGGCTCACACGCTATGCGGCAGCCGACCTGTATGAGCCGGCACGACGCGCCTCGGCCATCGGCTGGATAATTTGGGCGGGTACGATCGGGTCGATTGCCGGCCCGGCGCTCCTTGAACCCGCTCGCATAATCGCAACGTGGTTCGGCACGGCCGAAACGTCAGGCGCCTATCTGGTAACTGTTGCCGGAGCCCTGAGCGCTGTTGGGGTTCTGTGCGCGAAGATGCCATTGCTGGCCTCGTCCAACGCGTCGATCGCCACAGCCGCCCGCCCGGCCGGCCTCCGCCGGCTGCTGGTGATGCCCGACATACAGATCGCGCTGGTAGCACTGGTCATTTCCCAGGGGGTAATGGTACTGCTGATGACGATGACACCCGTCCACATCCGCAGTGCGGGCAATGGCCTCGGCTCGATCGGCCTTGTCATCGGCGCCCACGCCTTCGGCATGTACGCCACGTCGCCCCTTACCGGCATGCTGAGTGACCGACTGGGACGCGTGCCTGTCATTCTGATCGGGATGGCCATGCTCATCGGCGCGGCCTTCGTGGCAGGCAACACGCCCGGCCACGCAACAGCACGTCTGACGGTCGCCTTGCTCTTGCTGGGATTCGGGTGGAACTTCGGCTTCATTGCCGGTAGTGCTCTGCTGACAGACAGCGTGCCCGATGTCGACCGCATCCGCGTACAGGGCGTCGTCGATTCGATCACCTGGATAGCCGGCGCCGCAGCCAGTCTCGGCTCGGGTGTGCTCCTAGCCCACGGCGGCTTCCCTGTCCTGAGCTTCGTCGGGGCCGCATTCGCGACCCTGCCGGCACTGATGATCGGTCGTCACCGGCTCCACCAGCCGCGAATTGCAAGTCGCTAGTCGTTGGCCCAGAGACGAAAGACCAACGATTAGAGACGTCAGGCTTCAGTCGTCGGGACTGTCCGGCGGACGACACTCTCAATCGTCAACCCTTGGACGACAATGGAAAAGACCACGACGCCGTAAGTGGCCGCCAATAGTAGATCCTTGGTCGGCGACGGTGGCAACGACAGCGCCAGCGCGACGGAGATGCCCCCGCGCAGACCGCCCCACGTGAGCACCGGAATCGCTCCACGTGTGAACGTCCGCACCAACCCGAGCAGTGTGATTGACCCCGCCACGCTCACGAAACGGGCCGCTAACACCACGGGAATCGCCAGGCCGACGGCCAAGCCGACCCTGCCACTCAGGGACAGCGCCACGACCTCGAACCCGATGATGAGAAACAGAACCGAGTTGAGGATCTCGTCGAGGAGCGACCAGAACGTTTCGATATGCTCGCGCGTATTCGTACTCATAGCGAACCGCACGCCGTGATTGCCTATAAAGAGTCCCGCAACAACCACGGCGAGTGGACCGGACACGTGCAACTGCCCCGCGACGGCTGAGGTCACCATCACGAGCGAGAGCGTCATCAACACTTCGAGATTGTGCTCGTCCACCTGTCGCATCACTCGAAAGGTGAGGTATCCGGTCAGCAGGCCGAGTGTTATGCCGCCCACCACCTCGGTAAACAACAGTTCCGCCACCGCCACTGCCGAGATGCTATCGTGCGAGGCGGCGCCAGCTCCCAACCCCACCAACACGGTGAAGGTGACCACGCCGATACCGTCGTTGAACAGGCTTTCACCAGCAATCTTGGCTTGGAGGGTCCGTGGCACGGCCACCTTCTTTAGAACGCCGAGGACGGCGATCGGATCAGTGGGAGAAATCAGCGCACCGAATATAAGACACTGCAACCACGAGACATCGAATCCGAGCGCGCGCCAGCCCGCGTAGGTCAAAACACTAACGAGCAGAGTCCCCGTCAGGGTACCGACCGTCGCTAACATCGAGATCGCCCAGCGCCGCTTCAACAAATCGTCTAGGTCCACAGATAGAGCGCCCGCGAAAAGCAGAAAGCCAAGCATCCCTTTCATCAGGGTGTCGTGCAGATTGATGTCGACCAGCACGCCGCGGACAGCCGCACGGAAACCAAGCGAGGGGACAAGCGCGTCAATCATCAGCCCGGCGAACGAGGTGAATAGCGCGATGATGACGAAGCCGACCGTACGAGGCAGCCTCAGCCACCGGTGGTTCAGGTAGCCAAACGCCGCCGCTAACGTCACGAGGACAGCGGAGAGATGGAGGACCGACTCAATGCTCACGGCGCCACTCTACTGCGAGAGCCACGCGCGAGCCCAGAAAAGTCCAAAGGACACCTGGAGCTTTAATTGCCCACGCTCAATCCCACGGGATCTCAAGTTCGTGGGCCGTGCCATCGACACCGTTGGCGGTCACGCGGACGGTCTGGGGCCGATGCACACTGCGTCTGAACGGCGTGCCGTCGCTCCCACGGAGATCGTTCATCGAGAAGCTTTGTCTACCCTCAGATTCGAGGCGGTAGTGGGTCGCCGAGAAAATCGTCGCGCGGCCAATGGGAACGAGCTCTAGCTTGACGTCGGTGATCGCCGTGCCGGAGCGGTTGATTACGTGGATGAAGAGCTGTGAGATCTCAATTTCGATTGGCCCGCCTGTCGCCGAACCGGTGGCCCTATCCGGCGACCCGCACGCCACAACAGCAACAGTGATGCCGAGAACGACCGCTGTCACCATTTTGCGAACACGCGCTTGCGTCGTCATCGTCCTGCCCTCCTACGCAATCTGCCGGACACCAACGTCCGAAAGGAGACCCGAGAGAAACGCACGCGCCGCCGAGCACCGCCGGAAAAGACGCCTGGACGGCCAAGCCGAGTCTAGCGCCACGACCCCGAGCGCGCAAGAGTGAACCGGACGAGCTTGTCTGATCATCGTAAGGTCGTGGTGGCCGCTCTGCGTCCGAAATACCGTTCGTACCAAGTGATCGAACGCTCGAGTAAATCCACTTGGTGCGCCGTTTCACGAATGCCGTGGCCCTCACGGGGGTAGCGCACCATCACCGCATCCACGCCGACGTCTCTGAGCGCAATATAGAACTGTTCGGCCTCGGCAATCGGCACGTCGTTGTCGTTCTCACCGTGCACCAGCATCGTTGGAGTTGTGACGTTGCGTGCGTAACGGATCGGCGACCGCTCCCAGAGTAAATCCACGATGTCCTCTTCGTGCGGGTAGGCACCGAATTCCACGGCAAGATAGTCATGATAGTACGCCATGTAGTTGAAGCTCACGAGATTGGAAATACTGGAGCGCGGGATCGCCGCTTTGAAGCGATCTGTCTGGGTGATAATCCAATTCGTGAGCTGCCCTCCATAGCTCCCACCCTCGATCGCAAGCCGATCGGCGTCAAGCCACCGGTACCGATCGAGCGCTGCATCAACACCAGCCAGCACGTCCTTCGCCTCACCGCCATTCTGATCCTTGAAAATCGCGTCGGTCAGTTCCTGCCCGTAGCCGGTCGAGCCGCGGTAGTTAACCATCAGCGTCGCCCAGCCGTGGCCCGCGTATACCTGCGCCTTTGCGTTGAACGCCGCGCCCTGCTGCCCATGGGGTCCACCGTGAATCACGACCACTAACGGATGACGGCTCGCCGGGTTCAGGTCAACGGGCTTAGTGAGGAACGCCTCTATAGGACGCCTATCGAAACTTGAAAACGTGAACGCCTCCACTTCGGCCACCGCGCGCTCTGCAAGGAGTTCGGCATTAAGTGACGTCAGGGTCCGCGACAATCCTTCGTGGCGCATATACAGCTCGGTGGGACCACTCGGCGGAGTGAACGCGTAGGCGATCGCGCCGTCGTTCGCCACGGACCAAGCCCCGAGCCGGCCTCGGTCGATAACAAGCATTTGGGGCGAGCCGCCAGAGACGGGTAACCGAAACAGATGGACATTGCCACGAGCCTGCACCGTGAAGTAAAGCGACTGTCCGTCGGCGGCCCAGCGCACGTTCCGTTGGCGGTTATCAACGCTGCCACCAAGCTCGCGGCGATTGCGCCCATCGGCATCGACCACCCACACGTGGGTGTCCTCCATCGTCGTCTCTGACGAAGTGAATGATCGTCGGGTCCCCAAGTAGGCGATCGAACGGCCGTCGGGCGACCACTTCGGCTGATACTCCGCACTGGCCGTGTCGGTTACTCGACGGACCTCACCGTTCTCGACGCGCACGGCGTGGATGTCGTAGTTGAACGTCCGGTCAGGATCCGGCTCGTGATTTGAGATGAAGACGATCTCGTCACCTCGGGGCGACCAGTCGATCGAATGTTCGTAATACCTCCCACTGGTGAGTTGATGCACGCGATTGGCTAGCCGGTCGAAGATGAATATGTGGACTCGACGATTGTCGTTAAATCGGGTCATCCCCTCTGAAGCGGTCGGCTTGTATAGGTAGCGGGTGATGACGATCGGGTCGCCGTTATCTACGTCCACCGGTGCCTTGGTCGCCGACACGAAGGCAATCCGGTTGCCATCGGGCGACCATGTGATTCGTTCTCCAGCCGATGGCAGCGGATGATTCGTGCCCGTGATCGGCGCAAGAAACTTCGCGGACGAGCCGTCCGCACGCGCCACAACGAGCCCCGCCTGGCCTTCGGCAACGCCGATGTAGGCAATCTCGCGACCGTCGGGCGACCAACGCGGCCCCGACGCAACGCCGCCCTCGCCACCGAGCTTCGAAACCTCGCCGCTCGCGGTCTCCATTACCCAGACCTCTGAATACGGTCGCCCGGGGCGGTCGCTTTTCCGGACGCTGTAGGCCACTCGCTGTCCGTCGGGCGAAATCTGGACGTCACCAACCGTCTGCAGCCGATACAGGTCAGGACCTTGGAAGGGCTGTATCTGCGCACCAACCGGTCGGCTGGTTCCAATCACGGCAACAACGGCTGCCACGACGGCGGCGCACGCGCGCGGATTCATGGGTCTCCTTTGATAGGAAATACGTCGGGCAGGATATCAGAGAAAAAGGGTTGGGACATGGAAGGCCGGAACCAGAAGCCAAAATCGACAGGAATCTTAATCGCGCTCCTCCCAATTTTTGAATATCGACCTGTTCAGGTCAATTCTCTGCCTCGCGTCTCGGGAATCCAGAGCCAGAAGACAGCGGCCAAGACGAACGCTCCGGCAGTAATCGAGAGTGCCGCAGTAAAACCACGGGTCTCGGCCAGCGACCCGATGACCCACGGAGCCACCGCACTGGCCAAACGGCCGATGTTGTAGGTAAATCCCTGCGCCGTAGCGCGGACCTCGGTCGGATAAATTTCCGCTGTTACCGCACCGAACCCGCTAAACGACCCAGTGCCAAAGAAGGCAACAAACGGTCCCAATACGAGGAGTGCCATCGGATTGCGGGTCGACGTGTAGGCAAGAGTCAGCGCGGCCGCCGTCAGCACGTAAACGACATAAGTCCGCTTCCGCCCAACACGGTCGCTCACGAAGCCAAAGAGCACGTAGCCGAGCCACATGCCAATTTGCATCGCAATGATCAATCCGGACATCGCATACGTGCTCAATCCGATGCCCCCATCCTCAACCGGTAGCGAGAGATAGGCCGGAATCCAGAGATTGAAGCCCCACCACGCGAACATGATGCAGGCATTCATCAGAGTCAGCGCCACCGTCAAGCCGCGCAAGTCAGGTCCAAAGATCGCGCTGAAGCGACCTCGGGGGTCACGGACGCTGACCTGCCAAATCTCTGGCTCCTCAAGCCGCCGCCTGACCCAGACCGTGAAGAAAGCAGGCAGGATGCCGATGAAGAACACCGCCCGCCACCCAAGACTCGGCAGGACGAGCGCGGTCACGGCGGCTGCCGCAGCGTATCCAATGGCCCAAGAGCTCTGCATCAGTCCAAGCGCCTTGCCCCGATGCTCGGCTGGCCAAGTCTCCGAAATGAGCGCCGCGCCACTCGCCCATTCGCCGCCCATACCAAAGCCTAGGCAGACCCGGAACACCGCGAGCTGGCGCACGGACTGCGCGAAGCCACACGCCGCCGTGAACACGGAGTAGATAAGGATGCTCCATATGAGCGCGCGGACCCGGCCGAAGCGATCAGCAAAAACGCCAAAAAAGATACCGCCAACAGCGGAAGCGGCTAAGGTCACGGAGGCCAGTGAACCGCCGGTTGTGGTGCTCATGTTCAGGTCGACCATCAGCGTGGCCAAGACGAGCGCGTAAAGCATGACGTCGAACGAATCCAGCAACCATCCCATCGACGCAGCAAATAGGGCGCGCCTGGCGCTTGAGGATGACGCACGCCACCAGTGCAAATTCAGAAGAGCCGGTGATTGGGCAGAAGACGTCGCCACGATTCAACTGCTGCTGACCGGTGATTTGGACACGAGGCTTAAGACTTCGGGCCTGAGGCTCATTCCCCGCCGTTCTTGTCCTTCGGCGGCCTCGGCCGGGTCATTGTCAGCCGTACGCCTTCGAAGAACTCACTGCCGTCGCGCTCGACCTCATGCTCGCCATCCGTGAGGTATTTGAGAATCGCTTTGTCCCACTGCAAGCCGGCCGTGGCAACGAGCTGCATCCACATACCGTGCGCGGTTTCGTCCGGCGCTTCAGTGCTGCCGCTCCAAATGGTAACGCGCGGGTTGCGCGCCATAAAGCTCCGGCTCCCAGCGCTGGCCCGCGCTCCCTTCAGTGCCGTGTAGATCAGGACGTCATCCGAAAAGTCGAGCTTGAAGTTCTCGCTGTCGTGGTCGAATCCATATCGCGCGTAGCGAGCGTAGGCTCTCTCGTTGAGCGCGCGGACCTCGGGTGCAGCGTTGATGTGCTCCGTGATCAGATCGCGAATGGCGAACGCCGCCGCCTTGTGCCGCGGATAACGCGGATCATCGAGATAGCTGAACCCCGGGATAAACCAGCCGCGCATCCCCCACCAGCCACGCGACTGCGTCACCCGATTGCGTACCCACCCGGCGTACTCCGAGAATAGCTGGACCCACTCGTGCGACGGATACCCATGCGGATTGAGAAAGATGTCGGGCAGCCAAGTACGCCAAAGATCGACGCGAATCGACGATTCGGGATATAGCGGATCGCTGCTCCATTGTCCCGATGCCACGTCGACGCCCAGCGCCCCGAGATATCCAGCGTGCAGCATGTGATTAGGTGTGCGCCTGGAAAGGTCGTAGGCAAGCTGCGCGCCGTCGGCGTTGGTAATCGGGTGGATGACCACGTTCACCTTGTCCAGCTGTAACTTGACGGCCTCGTCGGTCAGCAGCAATTCGGCCAGCTTGAGCACATGGCTGGTCGACGACACTTCGTTCGCATGCTGCCGCGCCGAGTAAATGACCGTCGGCTTGAATGTTGTCGCCTTCGCGTGCGACCAGTGCGACGCCTCTATCGGCGACATGAGGTCCATCGCCCACACGTCCTTGCCAAGATAGCTGCGACCCACCCGGTAGGTCGTCGCCTCCGGGTACTCGGCCATGACAGCGAGGATGGCATTCGCCTCGGGAGGTGGAATCGGCGTCTCCCATTGCACGATCGGGGCATCGGGATCGCGAGACGGAACGTCACGCAGAAGCGACCTGACATCGGGAAACGGCTCGGGCTGGCTGCCACGCACGAGCGACGCAGATTGCTGGGTCTTGGCGTCAATCGCGTGCTCCCACCCGGCAGTGACCCGCAAGTCGCCCAGGTCGTGGTAGGCGAGCGCATCTTGATACAGTCCAGCCTCGCGCAACCGCTCAAGGTTGCCAATAACAGCGGCTACCTGAGCCGCGGACATGATTTGCTCGTCCACCCGCTCGGCGCGCGTGCGTTTGACCAGTTCCGACCATTCGTCGTGCTCCGAGTCGACCTTAACCCGTAGATCGAGCCGCTCAAGCCCGTCCCGACCGTCACGTACATAGGCGGCCAGCGCCACGGGCCGTTCCAACGTCACCTTAGGAATGTCGCGGCGCACACTCCCACTGCCACCGCCACGCTCCTGATAGTTCACGACGACAGCGGGTCGAGGTGACCCGAAACCGGTAAAACTGACGGTGGCGGTGCCAGGCGTGCCGTCCGACTTTGCCTGCACGATCGGAATGACACGACCCGGATAGTTGAGCGCCTCTCCGCGGGCATAGCGGCCGAGCACATCAAAGAAGTGCAACGTGCCGAAGTAGATCTCCTCGTGGAGCGCCTCCATTGACGCAATCTGCTCTTGGTCGATGCCGACCTGATAGTCGGGTTCGCTCAGCGTCACCTCCACCTTAAGCTCCCCGAAGTGTGGCGCGTCAGCCGCACGTGGCTTGCCATCACTGACCGCCATCACATAGTCGTAGATTGACGGCAAGGTCGTCCCTTGGAAGTAATCCCAGAAGCGCTCGGGATCGGTGACGATTCGGGTGTCAACGACCTGACGGTCTCCAACACGCGCATCGAACCAGCCGGTGGTGACACGAACCTTCTCGTAATTGGGAAACTGATCGAAGTAGGACCGCAGTACCACGGCCGGTTCGAACAACTGCCGAAGCCGCTCGCGACCATCCACATCCCATGCAATCACCTCATAGGTTGGGGACCCGACTGGCATCTTTTCGAACGTGATCATGTCGAGCGGAAGACCGAGCTCGCGCGCAAGTACCTCGTCGATCGGATGCAGTTCAAGCAACCATCGCGTCGGGGTGTACATCGCTTGCTGCTGCCACCCCGCCGGAGGGCCGATCTCGGCGAACCGGATGACAATGCGACCCACGGGTAGCTTGGCCAGCCTTGGTCGGATGGCGTCGTAGAGCCAGCTGTAGCCCTGCTTGTATGCCGACAGGACCGAAACCGATACCTCAGACAGCATCGCGCCAGCGTCGACAAGTTCCTGCACCGCCTGGCGTTCGATCCGCGTACGCATCAGTGGCGGCTCGCTCAGCCTCGCGGTCACGGTGACCGGCTCGTCCCACATCACCGTTGGAATAACCTCGCGACGGAAGAGGCTCCAGAACTCGTCGACTTCCGAGGGAATCTCGATTTGGTCACCAATGGTGACGCCGTCCACCGTGACGGGCTGGGCTTCTTGCACGTCGAGACTCTCAACCGTCACGTCGAGGTTCGGCACCGCGAATGAGGCCTCGGCCGTCCTCCGGACCAAGACCTCAAAGCCGGTCGCGGGCTTCTCGACATAGACCATGACTTCGGCCGAGGTCAAATCACGGTCGGACAGTTCGGACGCCATTTGCTCGAGTTTATAAAGCGCCGTTGCCGCCTGACCCGACGGAGACCGGCCCGACAGCTGGTTCCGCAAGTCATCTTCGACCGTGTCGAGCGTCGTGCGGTCCTTCCCGCGCTCCCAGACATGTGGAAATCGCTCGGTCAACTGCAGGACCGCCCGGTCAACGCCGGCCGCGTCACCGCCAGTGACAATGACGGCGCTCTTACTCCCAAACGCCGGCCGTACTACCTGAATCAGTCCCTGCCCGGGCACCAAATCAGGCAACTCCACCTTCGCATCTTCGACCAGTTCGTCGACAAGCGGGTGATCCATCCCGATCAAAACCAAGGTTGGTAGCGACCCGGCGTCCTCGACCGCTTCGGCTGGCAGCGCCAGCGGCAACGACAATCCAGTGGTCTCAAGGCCGATGCGCGCGGCGAGGTCGATCGTTCGCACGATTCCGTGGCCCGACGGCACCAAGAGGATGTCCGTTCGGTCGGGAATCAGGTCGCTGTTCCCGTCGCCCAGGAAGCCATCATTGGCATACACCGACGACAGGTCCAGGCTGCGCTTAGGACCCGATCCCGGCCGCACACCAAGCGGCTGGGGATCGGGACCGACTGCGCGCGGTAGGTCGATTGACACGGCGGCTCCGTCAGCAACCAAGTTGATTTGGAGCATGAGCGCGCCCGGGTAAGACAATGCCTGGTCGTTGTCACTCGCAGCATCACCCCCATCGGTCACACGCGCGACCACTAGATCGTTCAGAGCCGCCTCGGCCTGTTGTAGCGTGTCCACCGCATCGAACTTGACCGTGACGTCCAGGCGATTGATGGCACTGCCACCCGCCGTGACACGCACATTGGTGACGTCGATGGCACCGGTCGGGGCGTCCAGAAACTCTGCGATCGCGCGGATGACATCGGTTAGTACGGCGCCCTTCGGGTCCCACACCTTAGGCAGCCGTGCAGCGAACAGCTCAGCGGCTGCTCGAGTGCCAGCTGCATCAGGCCCGGCAATCACGATCGCGGGAAGACCCTCCACGCGCGTCACCGTCACCAGCCCCTCACCCGCCGCCAGGGCGTCCAGCCCGAACGCTGCCGGAGAGAGACCAGCGCGCGCCATTCCCGCGGCACCAATCGCGACGATCGGCGCGTCAGCGGCAGCATCGGCAAGCGGAAGATTGATTGCCATCGACTCAAAGCCGAGGCGAGCCGCGACGTTTGCCGCCGCCGCAACGTCCGATGCACTGGGCGGATCACCTAGGACGAAGCGAACGTTGACGAAATCCGTGACGCCGTCGCCGTTGCGATCTTCAAGAATGGCACCTTGTTCGAAGATCGACGCCAGCGTGGGTACCGGCGACTCGCTCGGCTCCTGCACCGCACCCATCACGGCGGTCCAGGCCAGCACCCACAGCACAGTGCTGCAGACAGGCTGCTTCTGTAAAACCTGCAAGGTCTTCGCTCCTCTGAACTTTCGGCAGTTCGGCGCGGCCCCGCACTGGTGGGCCGGGCACCTACTCAGCGAACCGCCAGCGTAGTCCTTGGTTCCTGATTGATCAAGGATCTTGCCGACTTTCTGATACGATCAGCCCCGGAACTTGACACCACGCGCCTCTAACTAACCTAAATGAAGAGAATCGCATGGCCAAATACCTGACCGAAGTAACTGGAACGTTCTTTCTCGTGTTGACGATCGGCCTAACCGCGCTGTCTGGCACTGTACTGGCCCCACTCGCGATCGGCGCCGCGCTGATGGTGATGGTCTACATGGGCGGCCACGTGTCGGGCGCCCACTACAACCCTGCCGTATCCGTGGCGGTGTGCATGCGGGGTAAGCTGGAGTCACGGGAGCTCCTGCCCTACATCGTCGCGCAGCTCATCGGTGCAATCTTGGCGGCCCTGGCGGTCTACGTCATTCGAGGTGAGACGTTCGCCCCGGCGCCTGGAGCCGGCGTCCCCGTCGTATCGGCGTTACTGACCGAGGCCCTCTACACCTTCGCGCTGTGCCTCGTCGTGTTGAATGTGGCGACCTCGAAATCCACCGCGGGCAACTCATACTACGGCCTTGCGATCGGGTTCACCATCGTCGTCGGGGCCATCGCGGGCGGCGCGGTTTCGGGCGGCGCCTACAACCCTGCGGTCGGCATCGGTCCGATCTTGGTCGACACACTCGTGGGCGGCGGGTCCCTCTCCAACCTCTGGCTGTACATTGTTGGGCCGGTCGTCGGTGGCATGCTCGCCGTTGCGGTGTTCAAGATGCAGGAAGGCACGGACTAGGAGGATGTCGGTACCGGTCACCAGGCGCGAATTTCTCGGCGTTGTGACCGCAGCCGGCGTCGTCCCGCAGGCGCTCACGGTAGCCGCCCAGCCGTCGGTAAGCGAGCCGCTGTTCAGAATCTCGCTGGCTCAGTGGTCGTTGAACCGGACGATTTTCGGTCCCCAAAATGATAACTTCATGTCGCTCCTGCGCACCGACCCCGATGCGGTGCTGCAGGGAACATTGCACCCGCTCGATTTCGCACGGGCGGCGCGGCGAGACTACGGGATCGATGCCATTGAGTACGTGAACCAGTTCTTCTTCGGACATGCTCGTGATACATCCTATCTTCGTGACCTGAAACAGCGAGCCGACGATGAAGGGGTCCGCAGTCTGCTCATCATGTGCGATGCCGAGGGCAATCTGGGTGACCCGAATGCTGCGGTCCGCGCCACTACCATCGAGAACCATTACAAGTGGATCGAAGCTGCCGCTTTTCTGGGTTGCCATTCGATCCGGGTAAACGCACGTAGTGACGGCACCTGGGACGAGCAAGCTAAGCTTGCGGCCGACGGTCTCGCGCGCCTCGCCTTATATGCCGACGGATACGACATCGACGTCATCGTCGAGAATCATGGCGGCCTCTCGAGTAATGGTCGGTGGCTGAGCAGCGTGATGAAAATGGTCGGTCATCCGCGAATCGGCACGCTACCCGACTTCGGTAACTTCAACCTCGCCGATGGCGACCGCTACGATAACTATCAGGGCGTAACGGAGATGATGCCTTACGCAAAGGCCGTTAGCGCCAAGTCGCATGACTTCGACGCAGAGGGCAACGACACGACAATCGACTTCTCGCAGATGATGCGGATCGTACTCGACGCCGGATATCGCGGCTATGTCGGCATCGAATACGAAGGCCAGCGTCTTAGCGAACCAGATGGCATCCGTGCGACAAAGGCGCTACTGGAGCGCGTCAGGACCGAGTTGGCCGACCGGTATTGACGGTGCCTCCGAAACATCGCATTCCGGTGTCTGAGAACCGGCGTCGCGAGTGTAGCAGCCGATAACTCGAGGCTCGCGGTGGATCTTGCAAGCTCGCGTCTCACCTGGAACCTTCTAGCGTGCTTGTGTCTCTCGGTCGCGCCGCTGACAGCGCAACCGACTACAGTCGACAACGTGGTTCTCATCACGCTCGATGGCGCCAGGACCCAGGAAATTTTTGGCGGCCTCGACATCGGGGTTTTGCGCTCAACAATTGACGACGTGGCTGTCGAAACGACCGAGGTCTATCAACGGTACTGGGCATCGACACCTGAAGCCAGACGCAAGCGGCTGATGCCGTTCTTTTGGGGTACGCTGATGGCCGACCACGGGTCGATCGCCGGCAACCGGACACATGGGAGTATTGTTGCGATCACCAACACCCAGAGGTTCTCCTACCCTGGCTACGCCGAAATCCTCACGGGCAAGGCGCACGACGACATCATCACGAGCAACGACAATCGCCGCTACCCCTTCCCGACGGTTCTCGATTTCCTGAAAAATGAACTCGGACTCGATCGTAATCAGGTCGCAGCATTCGCCGCGTGGGAAACATTCCGATGGATCGTCTCAAACGAGGCCGGAGGCTTCACCGTCAATGCCGGATATCAAGCCGCGACCGACCCCGACCCGGTGATTCGTGCCCTAGCGGACCAGCAGTTCGAAACACTGACGCCATGGGACAACGTCAGACATGATTTCTATACGTTTCGCATGGCGATGGCTCACCTCGCGGCCCACAAGCCGCGCGTGCTTTACCTGGCGTTGGGAGAGACCGACGATTGGGCTCACGACGAGAGATATGACCGGTCGCTCCAGGCGCTCGCACACTCTGACGATTATTTACGTGAGTTATGGGAATGGCTTAGAGCTCACGAGCAGTACCGTGACCGGACGGCGCTAATCATCACGGTCGATCACGGGCGAGGGAATACCGTAGCCGACTGGACCGACCACGGCAGCGAGACAGAAGGCGCTCAATACATCTGGATGGCGTTCGTCAGCCCGACGGTGTCACTGCGAGGTGAGTGGCGCGACCATGACCCCATCCAGCAAGACCAAGTTGCGGCGACGCTCGCCCGTTTTCTCGGCCTCGATTTCAGGAGCTTAACGCCAACTGCCGGCCTACCCATTAAGGCACTCTTCGCACCAGCGCGCTGACATGCACGTTCACCGCCAACACGAACGCGGCTTCACCGCAACAGCCAGCGCCTGACTCGCCGGATCCAATCCCCGAGCGCATACTGATGATCAAGGTGATCGGGCGCGGAGTTACCGGCGAAACCGGCGAGGTGGAACCCACCCTGCTCGACCTCGCTGAGCTGCTGCATCCCAATTGGTCCCTCTCGCAGGACAGGCCTGCGCATCAGGCCCAACCGCGAAAGCAGGTAGCCAGCAGTTTCCGTCGTGCTTGCGTAGGTGCCGGGAAAGACTTCTGAGTGCGTGACCCACATCTGCTTTTGACCAGCAACAGCGGCGGCGGCAAAGCGAACGAACACCTCGAGATCCTCGGCCACGATCTCTGGTGACACATCGCGTGGACGTGGCGGAGCGTTGCCTTCCACGTAGGCCGCGTGTAGGCCGTCAGCCAGCAGGATGCCATCGACACGTTCGTAGTGCTCTGGATGCCGGAGAATCGCACGCGTCGCACCATAGCCCGCGCTGAACGAACTGAGCAAGATCTTGCCGACTTTGGTCTCGCTACCAGTCACCCAACCGAGCGCTATCTCGACATCATCGATCATCGAGCTGAATGCCGCCGGGTCGGCGAACGTGTCATTGTAGACCTGCGAACCAGCACCTAGCGGGACCATGACCAAAGCTGCGTCAGGTATGAGTTGCGATACGTAATGCTCGCCAAGCCAAAACGCATGATGGAAGTTGACGATGATCGGTACGATTCCATCCCCACTGAAGTTGCCCGAAACAAACAGGGTGCCAACCGACAGGTCTTCCCGCTGACCATCTGCGACAGGCGGCTCGATACGCGGGTGGGGTCGTGTTGTATCGACCATCGGCGACGGGTTCTGGGGCACTTGCGCATCAACTGCTGGTCCAACGATGAAAACAGAAACACCAATCAGCAACACCACACGCTTCAGAAACATTTTGACACTCACCCGCTGCATCCTCCTGACTCCTCGTTTCTCCCTCTCTTGCTATCCCTGATAGTCGGCAGCCGACAGTTGCACTAGGGTGTCATCTGGGTCCCTGAAATAAACCTCCACGCCACGATTAAACGATGGCTCGAGCCCGTTTCGCCACAGTGTATCTGCGGCCCGATTAAGATCGAAATCGTCCACGCCGATACAGCAATGATGTGTATGCCCCGGAGGGTCGATCTGATACAGGCCGAGAAAGCTGCTCCCAAGACCAAGGTTGACGCCGTTCGCTTGGCGGCTCACCTCCCCGATGCCAAGAAGCTCCTGGTAAAACGTTTGCGCACGCGGAACGTCGGACACAGCAAGGGAGGCGTGGTTGAGTGATACGCCGCGAAACGGTGACGGCTGCGCAGCCGACATTGTCCGTGAACCAGCAGCTAGCGCCGCCAACGATTGGACTAACTTCCGCCGGGTCAATTGTCGCGACTCGTATTGTCCGACTAGTTGATCAATGGCTTCTGTCATCTCCTACCCCTCCCATTCCAAAAAAAGACAATACTTTTAACTACACGAAAACCCCCGTGGCTGCCAACTACAGTTTTCGAGGGTGGCGTTCAAGCAGCCACTCTTCGGGAGGCCCCACGTTTTATCCCTGACCAGCATTGACAGACTTGAATTGCACAGAAACAATGCCTCTGCGTCGCGACGAGAGTTGAGCGGACGGTCTATTTGGCGAGCCTCCGGTTCCACGACGGGAATAAGGAGCAAATAATGCATGAAATGGTCAACCGGCGAACCTGGTTGAAAACGGCAGGTCTCGCAGCGGTCGGCGCTGGCCTCGGTGTTCACTGTGCCTCGCCACTTGAACCCAACCCGAATGGAACCCAGCTACGGCGGGTGCATGTCTCGCGCAACCGTATTATCAGAACGACGGTTGGTCTACGCCCAACACGGCCATCTGGCTTCGTGCTTCGCTCAGAAACGTTCGGTGACAAAACGATCATCCACAATTTCGGTCATGGCGGAAGTGGCATGTCGCTCTCCTGGGGGACTGCTCACCTGGCCATGGAACTGGCACTTGAGACTGGCGCCTCCCAGGTTGCCGTTGTCGGAGCTGGTGTTGTCGGCTTGTCGACCGCACGCCTACTCCAACAGAAGGGTTATCAAGTGACGGTCTACGCAAAAGACCTGCCACCGCGCACAACGTCAAACATGTCAGCCGCGTATTTCGGCCCTACGGGGGCGTCTCAACCCGACCACACGACACCAGAATTCGAAAACGTTTGGCATCGGGCGACGCGACTCTCCCATCGCTACTTTCAGGACTATCTTGGCGACGAATACGGTGTCCGATGGGTCCCCTACTACTTGGTCTCCCACTCCCAGAACCCACCGAGCCCTCAGCGCGGCCTTGGTCGGCTCATCACAGACCTCTACCCAGAAACTGCGCAACTGGACCCCTCAGAGCATCCGTTCCCAACACCCTATGTGCGACGGCGTTGGACACTGCAGTTTGAACCATCCGTCTATCTCAATGCTCTCCTCCGCGACGTCCGACTCGCCTCTGGCCCTCGGTCGGTGGTCGTCAGGGAATTCACTAACCTTGACGAACTACTCATGCTTGATGAACCAGTGATAATGAACTGTACCGGACTAGGGGCTAAGCCACTCTTCGGCGACGAGGAATTACACCCTGTCAAGGGTCAGCTCACCGTATTACTCCCACAGCCCGAAGTGAACTACGCGGTCGTGGGAGGTGGGCTCCACATGTTGCCACGTCGCGACGGAATCATCTTGGGTAGTACCCGAGAGGCGAACGATTGGACATTGGAGCCAAGCGAAAAACAAATGGAACGCGTCATGAATGGAAACGCTGAGTTCTTCGACGCGATGACGTAACGCGCGTACAAAGGCAAGCCCCCAGAGCCTGGGCGCCAGGCTCCCAAGAAACCTGGTGCATCGGAAAACGAATGCGAAGAGTCAGGAAGGAAACCGTTACGCCGGGACCATCTAGGCGGAGGCTCCTTCCGGATACTGAAGCGCCAGGCGAAGCTCGGTCGAGAGCAACTCAACCGTCGTGCCCTTACGTTTCCACGCGCCCTCGGTCTCGAAACGCAGGTCACCGATCCGGCGGCCCCAGGGTGAGATGATCCTGCCGATTGCACGAAAATCAGTCCGGTCAGCGTGCTCCTGATCGAGACGACCGATGACCGACGGTGAGACCCGAATGAAGGCTCGGAGGGCGGTTGCCTTCTTGATGCTGTATTTTCGTCCTTTCCAAGCGGCACCGAACATCTGGGCAACCTGCCGGAAGTAATTCACGTAGAATTTCTTGGCATCGTTCCGAAACTCGGCCGATTTCCTGGACCCGCCGAAAGACTCCGTAGCAAACAGCTTCTTGAGCTCCTGAGCCAAAGGTGCCTGGGCGACACGGCCCTTTCCAACCCCCAGTAGCTTGATCTCGCCGCAGAGCGGCGAATCGTTCTGTTCGGCGAGTGCACGCACAATGTCGTGCGCGGCAGCCAGGTTGTCGTCGCGGTAGAGTTGCCGCCCAGAAAGCGAGACCAGGTGCGACGCATTCAGACGGGTGTGCTTCGCATTGATCGTCACAAACATCTGCACAACGTGGTCCTCGGGCAGCCGGTCAAAAACGACGGCCGGCACACTGAAAAGCTCATTACCAAATTTCTCAATGTCGGCGTGCAGCGCCAATAGGCGATGCTGTCCGTCGATCGCGCGAAGCACGCCCTCGCGCTCGGGTACCTTTAAAACACCCAAGTTCGAACCCGCTTGTAGGGATTCGAAGCGCAGTGGCTCGTCGGACGAAATGATCACGGCGCCAGGAATCGATGGCAGGTCTCTCGCCTGACGGCATTGTTCGTAATATTGGACGAGCTCGTCAATCTTCCGCTTGATGATTTCGCGCTGGTAAGCCTTCTCGCTCGAGGCGATCCGGCGCTCGAGGAAGTCCCAGTTGACCTTCGATTTGCGGCGCTTGCCCCCGCGGGTCGGTGGCTGGGTCTGCTTGCCGTAACTGAGCACCTCAAACCTGACTAGTCGGTCGATGTCGTCGGCTGTTAGCGAGGCCTGGTAGAAGTGCACGCCGAACTGTTGCATCCGGATCGCTGCGACGTTGATCATGACGTGTTCGAAGCCCCTTTCAGGCCAGCTGGAGTTTGCCCATCGCCAAGCTCTTAATGGCGCGCCTAGCGTCTCGGGCCACCCTCTATGGGTAGCTAAAAACGCGTATAATAACGGCTTATCGCGTAGGACTCAACGCATTTTTTCATCTCTCGATCCCATGAAATCAAGAAGTTAAGACAGATGTCCTCTCGAATCGGCCGTATTCGGTGGCCCAAGGCGTCCTTTCGGGGGGCCTCACCGGCATTGCGGATGGCCTTCCCTGGCCTGGCCCTCTCGGTTGCACTGGGAGCGACCTCCGCTCTGGGCCAGCCCTCGTACCAACCGTATCCATCAGCGCAGCAAGGCGGCAACTACATGCATAACTATTACCTGCCGCCGGCACCCAGTTCCACACCCTGGGCGCCGAGTTGGTCACCCGACGGCCGCTGGGTGGCAGTTGCCATGAGTGGTTCGATCTGGAAGGTCGATCTCGAGACCGGGATCGCGCACGAGGCCAGCTATAACGAAAAATATCACTCGGCCCCCAGTTGGTCGCCCAACGGCCGGTGGATCGTCTACACCGCTGATGATGGGGGTACGACTATTCAACTCGAGGGCGTGAACACCGACACCGGTCAAGCCCACACGCTGACCGATGATGAATTCATCTACGCCGATCCTGTTTTTTCGCCCGACGGAACCCAACTCGCCTACGTTTCGACCAAGCCGAACGGATATTTTAACGTTTACATTAGGCCAATTCATGAAGGGCAATGGGCTGGAGACGAGGTCGCCGTCACAAAGGACAATTCATTCGGCCGCAACCGTCTGTATTTCGGTGAATGGGACATGCACCTGACCCCGGCTTGGATGCCCAACGGACGGGAGTTGCTGCTCGTTTCGAATCGGGACGTCCCACTGGGTTCAGGCAATGTCATTCGGGTGCCGGCCATAGCCTGGGGCATTGAGGAAGCCCAGACGGTCCTGGCCGAGCAGACACTTTACCGGACGCGGCCCGACGTATCGGTCGACGGTAGGCGGTTCGTCTATTCGTCCACGGCAGGAGCCGCCGACCAATTCTCAAACCTTTACGTACAGCCTACCTCCGGTGGCGAACCGTATAAGATGACCTTCTTCGCTCACGACGCGTTTCACCCCCGATGGTCGCCAGACGGTGAGTGGATTGCCTACGTGTCGAACGCCGGTGGACTACCGCAGCTGGCTTTGCTTGAAACCTACGGTGGCGCGCAACGCACGGTCGAGGTTACTGAGCGGCACTGGAAACGACCGATGGGAATCCTCTCGGTCCGTACCCGCCACGG
>DBHR01000065.1:36566-42205 GCA_002296225.1 Acidobacteria bacterium UBA823
TACCCGCCACGGCATCACGGGTGAGACAATCGCGGCGCGCATCCACCTAACAGCCGCCGACGGTAAATTCTACGCTCCCGTCAATGCCTACGCTCGGGTTACCGGTGTAGGCGACCGGATCTTTCATTCACGGGGGGTCGACCAAGTCGAGTTACCGGTCGGCACAGTGAAATTGACCGCCCTCAAGGGCTTCGAGTTCTGGCCTCAGGAACTCACTGTAGAGATCACGGCGGGTAACGTAACGGCGGTAACCGTGGACCTGAACCCGATGACTGACATGGCGGCTAAGGGCTGGTACAACGGTTCAACGCACGTGCACATGAACTACGCGGGTAATCTGCACAACACCCTCGATAATCTGATGATGATGTCGGACGCCGAGGACCAAGACATCGTCAATGAGCAAATCGCCAACAAGGATAACCGGGTCCTGGACCACCACGTCTTTGTCCCAGGCGGCGGCGCGCACCCGATTTCTACCCCAGGCCGGATTCTGGTCGTAGGACAGGAATACCGGCCGCCATTTTACGGCCACGTTTTCATGTTCGGCCTCAAAGATCATTTGATTTCACCTTTTACGACCGGCTACGAAGGCACTGCAATCGAGAGCTTGTACCCGAGTAACACCGACATGTTCCTCAAGGCTAAGGCCCAGGGCGCTACCGTCGGCTACGTACACGCCTTCTTTGGGAACAGCGACCCCCTCGAGGGAACACTCGGCGGGGCCAAGGGGCTTATGGTGGACGCCGCTTTGAAAACGACCGACGCCGTAGAGTGGTCCGGCGCCGGACTTGCCGGGTTTTTCCCTTTGTATGCCCTCTGGAACAACGGCCTCCGTGTCACTGCGGTCGGGGGTGAGGATTCGATCAGCAACCTGCACGCCAGCAAGCTCGTCGGCTCGGTCCGAACCTACGTCTACACGGGAGCTCTCGGGCTCTCGATGGACGCCTGGTTCGAGGGAGTTCGGGCCGGACGGGCGTTCGTCTCGACGGGACCGCTTGTGGAGTTTAGTGTCGACGGTGCAATTCCTGGCGAGACCGTCAGCCTGCCCCCCGGTGGCGGCGCGGTGGAGCTACGCGCCCACGTACGTTCGATCACACCAATTGATCGGCTACTGTTGGTCTGGAATGGCTCTGTGGTCGAGGAGGTGCCGCTACTCAGCGATCGTCACAACGCCGAACTGGCGCACACGTTGTCCGTCACTGACCCGGGGTGGTACCACCTGCGAGTTGAGGGACGGCCCGACGAACGCTTTCCACTCGACGCTGGTTTTGCCCAGGCGTTCACCAATCCGATCTGGATTACGGTAGGTGATCGACCGGTTAGGTCGCGCGCATCAGCCGAATACTCGCTGCGCTGGATCGACAAGCTCCACGAGATGGCCGCTGCGTGGCCGGATTGGCGCTCGGCGCGCGAACGTGCACACGTATTCGAGCAGTTCGAGCAGGCACGTAGCGTCTATCGGCAGTTCGCTGCAGAAGCCCGATAATCCGGTCGGTTCGGCAATTGCAACCTGCACCGGTATCTGGTAGTGTTATAAGAACTTCGCGGGATCTGGCCGCCGCCTTGCCGCGTCGAAAACCCACTGAGTGACATCCACTTGCAGGTTTCCGCTTGGGGCGGTGGGTGCAGATCTGAGAACGCCGAACGCGTGGGCCGCCCGGTGACGACCGGAAGGCCATCGTCGTCGGCTCTGACATGGGCGACGACAGTGACCGAAAAGGCGGCAAACCAGTAAAGGTTCAAATCGAACGTCGTAAGAAGGAGGCTGTATGGCTCAACGAGGACGGCCGACACTGCAGAAGCGCCAGAAAGAACGCGCCCGAGTCGAGCGGCAAAAGGATCGCATGGCGCGGAAAGAGGCTGCTAAAGAACGTCGCGCCAACGCGCCCGTCCGGACTGGTGATTCCGACCCAGACATCGACGACATTACACCCGGGCCCCAGCCGATGCCTGACTGGCAGGCTGAAGTGTTCGCCGAAGCGGAGGCCGAAGCCGACGACAAGGAAAAGGAACAAAAGGAACAAGGGGATCTGCGGGACGCCTGAAACTTGGTGCGGTGAGACCTCTGTCAACTGGCTCCTGACGGAGGAGCAGAGGCCAGGTTGGCAATTCTCCCTCGCGAGAGACCTAGCGACTGGCAGCGTCTCTGGTTCGGCGCGCCCGCCACGACCCATATACTAGCCAGCTAACCGGCAACAGTACCAACAGATACGTTAGATACTGGCCGTACCGGCCATCCGGACCGTAGGGCTCAGTCGCCCAGTGCAGCGGTTCACTGTAGGGAAAGATATTAGCCTCGGCCAGCTCGTGAAACCCATAGATGAAGAGTTGCACGACGAAGACCAGCAGGAAGATCGCAGTCACCTGGAAGAACCTGAGCAGGTTTACGTAGTGGCCATAGCGGGACCAGAGCCATGCCACGAACGCGGCACACAGAATACCGGCCGTGGCACCGGCAACGAGTTGCGCTGACTGCAACTGGAATAGCAGCGCGTTCATCAACAGCGCCGTCTCCATCCCTTCCCGGGTGATCATCAGCAGCGTAAAGCCAAAGACGCCGAGGAATGCCCACGCGCCGGGTCGCATGCTCGATTCGTGCAGGCGCTCTTCAATCTCGCCTTTTAGCCGCTTCGCAACACGCCACATATGTACCGTCAGGGACGCCACCATCACAGCTGCGGCAATCGCCAGAATGCCCTCCCACAAAGCCTGGTTGGAAACACGTTGCAAAGCCATCCCAGCAGCGATGCTCAGGACGATCGAAACCACCACGCCCCAGTGCACAGCCGGTATTAGCTGCTGACGTCCACTCTTTCGTAAATAGGCCAGACTGATGGCAACGATGAGAAACGCTTCGAGACCTTCCCGTAGAGTGATGACAAACACTTGCACCATGGGTCGTCGCGAGGTCCAAACGAGGACCAAAAAGTAAACCAAGCAATAATGAGATCCAATCTCATTATTGCCTCCAAAGTGTACTTCGAACTGCGGATGACGGTCAACTGCTGGGGCCACGTAAGTTGCAGTCCTCCACCCGGTTGTTATACAACTGATGCATACATTTATTCGGGATGTCCCGGTCGGCGAGTGACCGACCTCTAGTCACGTGCATCGCTCTATTCAGCACGCATGCCACCAACACAGTCCTCTGACCTAGTCGGCACGGCCAACCGTCGCTCACGCAACTGGACAAAGCTGACGCTCACCCTCGCCACCTTCGCCATCCTTGCCAGTGGGCTGGCCGGGACGTCTCTCGAAGCGCAGACATTTACCGATGAACTGTGGGAGGCCAACCGGGATGTGTATGACGCGATTCTCGAACACCCGTTTCTCCGCGGGATGCAGGATGGCTCGCTTAGCCCAGACACCTTCGCCTTTTACACTGTGCAAGACGCCCGCTACTTAAGAGCTTTCGCAAACGCGCTGAGCGTGGCGGCCGGCAAAGCGACGGACCCACGATGGACCCGCCAGCTTGAGGCCGACGCGCAAAGCAGCCTTGCGTCAGAGCGCCGACTGCACGAAGAAGTCTTTGCGACACATGGCCTGACCTCGGCGGATGTCGCGCAAATCGAGTCAACGCCGAACGCTTTCGCGTACACCAACTTCCTCCTCGCGACCGCCCATGACCGGCCGTTTGAAGAAGCGCTTGCAGCCCTGTTGCCGTGTTACTTGATCTACTGGGAGGTCGGGAAGGCACTGCAGGCTCAGGGCTCACCGAACGCGACTTACCAAGCCTGGATCGACGACTACATCTCACCTAGATACGCCAAGGCCGTCACCGCCTTCGTCGAAGTGATCGATTCGGTAGCCGCCACTGCCGACACCGAGACACGCGAGCGAATGCACGAGCGCTACCGCCGCGGGAGCCAGTATGAATGGCTATTCTGGGATGCGGCCTACCGGCACCAGACTTGGCTGCCCAAATAGTCTTGTCGTGGGACCCTAGCCCGTCTGGCGTGACGGCGTAGCGGGCGGACGCTTCCGTTGCGCGAAGAACCGGTCACAGGCCTTCTTGAAGCGCTCACTCAGCCGCTGCCCCTCCTCACCGTGCAGCGGTGTGAGTCGTTTCCACTCAGCCTTGGCCCGCTTAATCTCTTCGGTATGCGCATGGCGCTCGGCCGCTGGATCGACCTTCTCGCCCATCGTGTTGGCGGCCAGTGCCTCGCGCCAGCGCTTTGCGAGGAGCTCGGCCGGGGACCATTCGCCAGCAATCCTAGCATCCTCCGACGTAAGCAATTTCTCGACTCGTGTGCAAAGCTGGTCCATTCTCTGACGGTTCTTCTGTGGGTCGAGGTCTGTGCTGCGAAATGCCTCCGGAAATGACGCTACGAGTTTCCCAATCGAATTTTGGAATCTGAGGCTGAGATCCTTGGCCTGCCGGTGCGGCAGTCCGCTGGCCTTTTGCCACCGCTGACGGACGGCTTTCACTTGATCGGCCAAACGCTCAGGCGGAGTTGGTGATACCTCCTCGCCGCCGACGACTACTCCGGTCGGCAGAAGTGCTTCCAGGTCCACGCACATCGCCTCGCGCTCCGCGAGCGCATCGGCCATCCCCGCTTCCTCCTGCTCAGCCAGCTTTGCCGAAACTTTTGCACAGGCAGCTCGAAATCGCTTCCAAATTGCGTCGGACTTACTACGCTTTACAAGCCCAATCTTCCGCCAGTCCGATTCCAACCGTATGACTGTCTCAATAGCCTCGCCTGTAGCTGATTCGGCCAGGGCTTCAGCTTGCTCGCAGAGCGCTTCCTTCTGCTCATAATTCTTCGCCCAGGCCTTCTTCCGTTGCGCCAGATCGGCCTTTCGGGAGCTGAAAAACTGGTCGCACGCGCCGCGAAACCGCTCCCAGAGTCTCGTCGAGTGCTTCCGTGGAACCACACCAATGGTCTTCCACTCGGCTTGCAGTGCCACAATGCGCGCCGCGGTCGTGACCCAATCGGTCGATGACGCCAGCGCTTCAACCTGCTCGCACAGCGCCGTTTTCTTCTTCAGATTCGCCTTTCTGATCTCAGCTTGCTCCGCGAAATAAGTTGCGCACCTCGCATACGCTTGGTCGTGGGCCGTCTTGAAACGCTGCCACAACTCCGTTGCGCGCTCGCGTGGCACCGTAGCGGCGGCTTTCCACTGGGCCACCGCCTTGCGCAACTGGCTCGACACCTCCGCAAAATCTTCAACGTCGGTCAGCGCCTCGACTCGACGACAGAGTTCTTCTTGCACATTGACGTTGGCCCAGCGTTTCCACGAGTCGATCTCGCGAAGTTCGTACAGCTTCGCATAAAGCGCCCTCTGGAGCGCCTTCAATCGCGCCTCAATCACCTCGCGATCCTGCTTAGTTGGCAGCGCAACCGACTGCTCAACGGCGGCATGTACATCCCGATAGCCACGCTCAGCCTGCTTCAACGTCATCGCATCTGAGACAACGAGCGTCTCTAACTGACCGCAACGCTGCGTTAGCTGCGCGAGATTCGCGCGACGCCGGCGCGTATCCGAAGCACGCGCAGCCTCCTTGTTGGTACGCAGCGCATGGTCGACCGCTCGCACTCGAGCCCGCAGCTCGTCAGTCCAGGCACCCTCAAGCGGCGGCCATGCCTTCCTCAGAGGCCGCCAGGCTGACGCCGCTTCGTCGAGGCTACCCGCCG
>DBHR01000081.1:0-1411 GCA_002296225.1 Acidobacteria bacterium UBA823
TTGATGAAGTGTAGCGAGTACGGTTCACGCGGACTCCGACAACCGGCAGAATGTACGAGTGCCGGCACATCCAACTCGACCAGCTTGGCATAGAGTGGATACCAATATTCGTCACCGAGACCCGGAGGGGTCGGTCCCTGCCCTTCGTTCGGGTCGGGGTTGATCAAGCAACCGACGAAACCTAATTCATTGACGCAACGCTCCAACTCGCTCAGCGAGTTCTCCACATTCACACCCATGTTCTGCGGTAATCCGGCGACGCCTCGAAAAGTGTCAGGCAGGAGTTCGCACTGTCGGTGGATGATGTTGTTGGTTTCTTCGATGTACCACCGGACGAGTTTTTCGGGTTTCTCGCTGTGCATCATCGTGTACGGCCGCGGCGAGACAAGTTGCATGTCGGTACCGACCTGCTTCAGCTGTTCAAGATGAGACACGGTCCGAAAAGTTGGCGCATTTAGCGCCGCGAGAATCTGCTCATCAGACACGCTGATTCTGCCGCGTCCGTGCGCACCGCGATGGGCGAGTAGACCGGCCTTGTACGCATAGAGCTCCTGCGGTGCGGTGACGTGCGCGTGTGTATCGATAACTCTCATAACTCGACTCCGATCCCTTGGCTGTAGTGGAACTGTTGAGGAAGTCTTGGGGGCCAGCCTGCACCCAGCGGATAATTTATGTGAAAAATTGTCCCTGTCAAGAGAGAATGATCCATTGGCGGCCAGGCGCGGGGCGGTTGCCGCCTGTTTTAGGAGGAGAAAGGTCGTTTATGCCGTCTGACGCTGCTGTGGCACGTCTTCGCTCTTTGGACACCTGTGCGGTCTCTGATGCACTGGACCAACTGGGTCTTCTGGGCACGGTTATTGGAATCCACCGGGTCTCCGCGGAGCGCCGGATCGCGGGCCGCGTCATACCGGTTAAGCTCGGCCCGGCTGGTGAAGGTGTGGCGAGTCGCCATTTGTGCAGTGCCGCCATTGAGGCCGGCACCTCCAATGATGTGATTGTTGTTGAGCATCACAGCCGTCAGGACGCTGCCGGCTGGGGTGGCTTGCTGTCAGCGGCCGCTAGTCTGCGCGGTATCTCGGGTACCATCGTGGATGGCGCGGTACGTGACGTTGACGACAGTCGGGATCTTGATTACCCGGTATTTGCGCGCACGGTGGTTCCGCTCACGGCGCGTGGACGTGTGACCGAGCATGCATGGAACGAACCGATCGTGATTGGCGGTGTCGATGTGAAGCCCGGCGATCTCGTAATTGCCGACGGAAGTGGAGTGGTATTCGTCGACGCCGCCCGAAGTACGGAGGTTTTAGAAATCGCCGAGTCGATCGCCGCGCGCGAAGCAAGGTTAACAACTGCAGTGCGAACCGGTACGCCGGTCAGTCGTGTCATGGATGGTAACTACGAGTCCATGCTA
>DBHR01000081.1:1786-5378 GCA_002296225.1 Acidobacteria bacterium UBA823
AAGAAGCTTTCAGCAACGACGGTAAGTGACGCGCTCGACCGTCTCGGCATCGCTGGCCAGTGCCTGGGAATTAAGCCCCTTGCGCCAGAGTTTCGGCTGTGCGGCCGCGCGTTCACAATGCGAACCGTGCCTGTCGTTGGCGAACCCGGATCGGTCGGCGACTACATCGACGACGTGCCCGAAGGAGAAGTGGTAGTTATCGACAACGCCGGACGTCCAGACATGACAGTTTGGGGCGACATCCTGACGTTCGTTGCGCATCGACGCCGAGTCGGTGGAAGCGTCATTGACGGAGTTTGCCGCGATATCTCGCTAAGCCTTGAACTGCAGTATCCAATATTTAGCCGAGGCTGGTCGATGCGTACTGGCAAGGATCGCGTACAGCTGGATGCGATGGACGTACCGGTCCTGATTGGTGGCACAGAAGTGGCTCCTGGCGATCTGCTTCTCGGTGATGCCGATGGTGTAGTCGCGGTGCCGCGGTCGCGGGAGGTTGAGGTCATTGCTCTAGCGAAGGAGATTGAAGAGGCCGAAGACCGGATCCGTACAGCGGTTGAGAACGGCATGCGTCTTGACGAAGCTCGGAAACAATTCAAGTATTTCGAGCTCCAGCGGCGAAAGGCCAAGTAGTTGTGAAAGTCCGTGAAGAACAATTCGACGGTTCCTTGGTCGCGGAAGCGGCAGTTTTCTCTTCGGCGACACTCCACGAAGCCGCAGGACAAACCGGTGCGCTCCCGCACGTAATCAAGCCTCTGGTGGACTCGATGCGAGTGTGTGGTCCTGCACTCACCGTGCAGGGCGCACCGGGAGACAACCTCTGGCTGCACCGAGCGATCGCCCAGGCTCGGTCGGGTGAGGTCCTGGTGGTGGCCGTCGGCGGAGCTCACGAGTTTGGGTACTGGGGTGGAATCATGACGACGGCTTCGCTTGCTCGAGGGCTCGGGGGCTTGGTCATTGAAGGCTGTGTGCGGGATAGTGACGAGCTCGCCACCTCGGGCTTTCCGGTCTTTTCGTGCGGCCGGGCAATCCGCGGTACGACCAAAGTGGTTGATGCCGCTGGACATGTGGGTCAGCCAATCGTGATAGGCGATATTACGGTCGCCTCGGGAGACCTAGTTGTCGGGGACGCCGACGGCGTGGTCGTTCTCGCCCGTGACTCAGTGCAGGAAGTTCTTGCTGCGGCGCGTGCGAGGGAGAAAAAGGAGGCTTCGATCGCAGGCGCCCTTCGACAAGGGCGTACGACACTAGAGGTCTACGGCTGGGAGTAACAAAATCCCACCAAGGCGGTGAAAAAACCATGCAGAAAATAGACGTTTTCAATCACATCTTTCCTGAACCGTTTTATAAGCTGATGATGCAAGTCGCTGGCGATTTCAAGGACATCGGGCAACGGGTCCGGGGCATTCCGATGCTGGTGGACCTCGATGAGCGATTTCGTGTGATGGATCGGTTCGGTCCCGACTACCGACAAATTCTTTCACTTGCCTCACCGCCACTTGAAGTCCTGGGTGGTCCGGAGGTCTCGACCCAGCTGGCTCAGGCTGCTAACGACGGGATGGCTGACCTGGTACGCCGACACCCCGATCGCTTTCCCGGGTTTGTCGCTTCACTTGCGATGAATGCACCCGACGATATTGTGACCGAGGCTCACCGCGCCATTAATGACCTCGGTGCGTGCGGGGTTCAGGTGTTCACGAATGTTAATGGACAACCATTGACCATACCTGAGATTCGACCGCTTTTTAGTGCGATGGTCGAGCATGACCTGCCGATCTGGGTGCATCCAGCGCGTGGAGCGAACTTCACGGACTACTTGACCGAGACGAGTTCAAAGTACGAGATCTGGTGGACATTCGGTTGGCCGTATGAGACGAGCGCTGCTATGGCCAGAATTGTTTTCGAGGGCCTCTTCGACGACTATCCATCACTCAAGATCATCACGCATCACATGGGAGGCATGGTGCCGTATTTTGAAGGTCGCGTTGGGCCTGGTTGGGACCAACTAGGTAGTCGAACCTCGGGCGAAAACTTGGCCGCGGTACTCGAACGGCTGAAAAAGCGGCCAATCGACTATTTCCGAATGTTCTATGCCGACACAGCGGTTTTCGGCGCCCGCGCGGCAACAGTTTGTGGTCTCGACTTCTTCGGGGTCGATCATGTCGTTTTCGCTTCTGACTCGCCATTCGATCCCGAAAAGGGACCGATGTACATAAGAGAGACCATCAAAATCATTGACGGGCTCGATTTGAGCGAAACGGATCGCGACAAAATCTATCGAGCTAATGCCGCTAAGTTGCTGAAGTTGAAGGACGGCTAACAGCGAAAGGTGAAGAGGAAGACTCATGTTTCGGTGTGGACTGCTTATCGTCGCCTCCGTCGTTCTCGGAGCCTGCACCTCGCCGGTAGAACACGAACTAATTCTTCGCAACGGCACGATCGTTGACGGTATAGGGGCGCCCAGCTTTGTCGGCGACCTCGCAATCAATGATGATCGGATCACCGCAGTTGGTGATTTGGGCGATTCGCGCGGTGTGACTGAGGTGGATGTCTCGGGTCTTGTGGTCGCTCCCGGCTTCATCAACATGCTGAGCTGGGCCGGCGAAGCGTTATTAGAGGACGGCCGATCTCAAGGTGACATCCGGCAGGGAGTGACCCTCGAAGTTTTTGGTGAGGGTGTTTCAGGCGGTCCCTTGACTAATCAGATGAAGGCCTTAGAGGTAACGAGTCAAGGCGACATTAAGTTTGATGTTGAATGGACGACGCTCGGTGATTATCTCGAACACCTTGCGGGTAAGGGCGTATCGCCGAATATCGCTTCGTTTGTCGGTGCCACGACACTTCGAGTTCACGAGGTTGGTTACGAGGATCGTCCGCCGACTGCGGATGAACTTGACCGCATGCGGGACTTAGTGCGGCAGGCAATGGAGGAGGGCGCTATCGGCATCGGCTCATCGCTTATTTATTCGCCGGGCTTCTACGCACAGACGGACGAATTAATTGAGCTAACGAAGGTCGCTGCCGAGTACGGCGGGCTATACATCTCGCATATGCGCAGTGAAGGCAACGCGCTGCTTGAGTCAGTTGATGAACTACTGAGAATCGCGCGTGAAAGTGGAATACGAGCCGAGATTTATCACCTGAAAGCCGCCGGCCAATCCAACTGGGACAAGCTTGGCGATGTAATCGAGCGGGTGGAAGCAGCGCGTAGTGAGGGGCTCGAGATCACCGCCAACATGTACAACTACACGGCCGGTTCGACCGGCTTGGATGCTGGAATGCCGCCGTGGGTGCAGGAAGGTGGCTACAACGCTTGGGTCGAACGGCTTCAGGATCCGGTTATCCGCGACCGCGTGCGACAGGAGATGACGACGCCGACCAACGAGTGGGAGAATCTGCTGTTGGCAGCCGGCGCTGAGGGGACGCTTCTAGTCGGTTTTAAGAACGCTAGTTTACGAGGGTACATAGGCCAGACATTAGCTGAGGTAGCGGCGGGACGTGGGACGTCGGTGTCCGATACGGCGATGGATCTCGTTATTGAGGATGGCAGCCGTGTGCAAGTTGTTTACTTCTTGATGTCGGAAGAGAACGTCGC
>DBHR01000081.1:5760-6304 GCA_002296225.1 Acidobacteria bacterium UBA823
TTGAACTCCTCAACCCATCCGCGTGCGTATGGCAATTTTGCGCGGCTTCTCGGACGCTACGTCCGCGAAGAACGGATTATTGCCATAGAAGAAGCTATCCGTAAACTGACGTCGCTGCCTGCTGGGAACCTGCGGATCCGCGATCGGGGCCAACTTACCGCGGGCTACTTTGCAGACGTTGTCGTCTTTGACCCGGCCCAAATCCAAGATCACGCGACCTACGAGGACCCGCACCAATATGCCACAGGTATGGTGCATGTCTGGGTAAACGGCACACAGGTGCTGCGAGACGGCGAGCACACTGGCGCAACGCCTGGACGCGTGGTTCGTGGCCCTGGCTGGACCGGCTGGTCAGCGGTCGACGGCTCCTAATCCGGTTAACTACTACGTTGGCGAATCTTTCGCCGCCAATTGTTGCAGGCGGTACACCGGTTTAATTAAGAACATGGCTGCTGCGCAGGCAAGCATGATGCCGACCAAGGTCAAGAAAGCTGGATAATATGTGTCACCAGCCTGTCCGTACCACCAACCGACCGTGATCGGA
>DBHR01000026.1:0-7484 GCA_002296225.1 Acidobacteria bacterium UBA823
CCGACTGGACGGAAGAGCCGCTTGTGGGGCAACGGCAACCCATACAGTCGCGCGGCGTTGCCGCCCAAGATCAGATTGAGGTCGTCTTGCACAATGTCGAGACGCAGGAGTTGCTTCAAGCTCCAGCCCCACACGTCCACCTGATGTCTGACGAGCGGCTGCTTGCGAAGCTGTACTGCATAGGCCGGCGGCTCGTTGCCGTATTGCGCGTGGAATGGAATGCTCGCGCCCCAGTCGCAGCCCCAGAGTAGTTTCTCGGCGCCGATGTTCGGGTCGAGTAACGCCTTCATGTACATGTCAGTCCACCACAACCCGGTTTCGAGATAGACGTTGTCATGGGCCGCCGCAACGGTCATCGCCTCCTCAACGAATCGCTGCGACCACCACCCCTGCAGCCCACCATGGTCGAGCACGATGGGCACATCAGGATATTCGGCGGCCAAATCAGTCGTCCAAATCGGATTGAGCGACTCGGGCCAGAAATGATGCGTAAGCGAATAGCCCATCACGACACCGGTATGGATGCGCGCGACGGACTTGTGCTTCCGCGCAACGTCCATGACCGGGCGGATCTGGTCCATCCGTGCGGTCTGGCTGAGCGTCCGTTTATTAGTATGATCCGCCGGCATCCCCTCACCGAGCCCGACGAACTTGCCGGTCGAGAGCAACTCGTCGATCTCCGCCGCCGCCGCCTCGGGCGTCCATTCGATCTCGCCGTTCCGCGATTTACGCTGCGTCTCCATCGCCGTGCACACCGCCACGAACTTGTCGGGGTGACGCTCAACAACCTCGAGATTGAGCGCGTTCGTCATACCAAACGCTGGCAGCAGCACGCACATGTCAACGTCGTAGCAGTCCATGTCGTACAGCAGCCGTGCGGAGTTGTCGTAGGGAGTTAACCCGCGCATGACCCGCGCGAGGTCGTTGTAGCGTGCCTTCTTGGTGTCGAGCTTCGCCTTGGCAAACTCGGGACCAGCCGCGAACCGTTGGGCATGCACGTGCGTATCGACGATAAACCGGCCGAGCTTCATGAAGGTCTCCTCCCGAACGAGTGGTGGACGCCGCGCAAACCGTGGGCAACCGATCTTACTGCTGGCGCCCAGCCTTTCCAACCACGGCTATAATCGGGCCTTTGCGGACGGCCCCGATGCCAGATCTCGAGCTTTGTTTCTCCACAGCCACCGATCTCGCCGGACGCATCGCGACCAAGGACGTATCGGCGCGTGAAGTCATGACCGCCCACCTGTCGCAGATCGAACGTGTGAATCCTGAGGTTAACGCCATTGTGACGCTCGCAGCCGAGCGGGCAATGACCGCTGCGGCTAAAGCCGACGAAGCGCTCGCCCGCGACAAGCCGACCGGACCGCTGCACGGCCTGCCGGTCGCGCACAAAGACTTGATTCCAACCAAGGGTATCCGGACAACACTCGGCTCCCGCGTGTTCGCCGAGCAGGTGCCAGACCACGACGGACTGATCGTCGAGCGCTTACGCGATGCCGGCGCGATCACGATCGGCAAGACCAACACGCCGGAATTCGGGGCGGGGTCCCAGACATTCAACACTGTCTTCGGCAAGACCCGCAATCCGTATGACCTGACGAAGACGTGCGGGGGGAGCAGCGGCGGCGCAGCCGTCGCACTTGCCACCGGCATGACTCCTCTCGCCGATGGGACCGATTTCGGCGGGTCGCTGCGAAACCCCGCCGGGTTCTGCAACGTCGTTGGGCTGCGGCCGTCACCAGGGCGGGTGCCCGTCTGGCCAACACCCGCGCCGGAGTTTCGGCTCGACGTGCAAGGACCAATGGCTCGAACGGTGGAGGACGTTGCGTTGATGCTGAGCACGATCGCCGGTCCCGACTCGCGGTCACCTATCGCGCTACCCGAGCCTGGCCTGCAATTCAGGCAGTCGCTGACCCGCGACTTCAGTGGCACGCGCGTCGCATGGAGCCAGTCGCTGGGCGGCCTGCCGATCGACAGTCGCGTGACTGCCGTCGTGGAAACGAGCCGAGCGACTTTCGAAGCACTCGGGTGCCGGGTCGACGAGGCGGAACCCGACCTGTCCGACGCGGATGAAATCTTCCGCGTCTGGCGAGCCTGGTACTACGAGCTCGCGTTCGGTAGTCTCCTGGACTCACATCGCGATGCACTCAAGGACACCGTCGTGTGGAATATCGAAGAGGGCCGACGGCTCGACACCCAGCGAGTTAGCCGCGCGGCGGACGCCTGGACTGAACTCAATCGACGAGTCGGCGAATTTTTTTCGACGTTCGCGTTTCTGGTACTCCCGGTGAGTCAGGTGCCGCCGTTCGACGTCGACATGCCCTACGTCACCGAGATTAACGGCGTGGCACTCGAGACCTATCTGGACTGGATGCGATCTTGTTACCTTATCTCGGTCACCGGGCTCCCGGCGATTGCGGTGCCTTGCGGCTTCACGGATGCCGGCTTGCCAATCGGCGTCCAGATCGTGGGGCGTCCTGAAGATGATTTCGGCCTGCTCCAGTTCGCCTACGCGTTCGAACAAGCGACGGGCGTGGGCCGGCGTCGGCCGTCGATCGCCCTAGCGAAGTGAAGTCGAGGCAATCGTAACCACAACCGCATGGGCATCGTCGTCCTGCGACACAACTGTCTTTATGGGGCGAACCCGACGCCCTCGCACGCGGCCAAAGCCTTAGGACCGGGTGCCAACTAGCGATCAAAGAACGCAGAAACTCAGCTACTGCTCCGGAGGCGACCGTAGG
This sequence comes from Acidobacteria bacterium UBA823, assembly GCA_002296225.1. Lineage (GTDB taxonomy): Bacteria > Acidobacteriota > Vicinamibacteria > Vicinamibacterales > UBA823 > UBA823. The sequence continues at coordinate 2,742 of DBHR01000026.1, forward strand.
TCGAACACCGACGGGGCGACGTCCAGCCCCTGACGGTGAACCTTAACTTCGGCGAGGATGTCGGCGATCACATCGGGATACTGTGGGCCGACGTCGAACTGTTCGGCGGGGTCTTCGCCGAGGTGGTAAAGCAACGGCGGGTCGTGTTCCTCGCGCGCTGGCGGCTCGCCGTACGACCCCTCCGTAATGAAGTGAGCCTTGAACAGCCCTTTGCGTACGGCGTGCAACTCATCGGCCCGGTAGTAAAACATCGTGTTGCGTGGGCTTGCGCCGGTCTGAAACAGTACCGGTGTCAAATCGAGGCTGTCGACCGGTCTGTCGGCTGGCGCTTCGCCGTCGGCCAACGTGATCGCTGTCGTGAAGACGTCGAGCGTCGAACCCATCTCGTGAACCGTTGCCCGCGGTATCGTACCGGGCCACCAGAAAATCGCCGGTACACGCATCCCCCCCTCAAAGGTAGTGGCCTTACCCTGACGCAAGGGTCCGGCCGAACCACCCTGTTGCTGGTAGACGAGCCACGGTCCATTGTCGCTCGTAAACAGCACCATGGTCCGACCATCCAGTTCATGCTCGCGCAGTGTGTCGAGAATTTGTCCAACGCTCCAGTCGATTTCCTCTACGACGTCACCGTAGAGACCCGCGGCACTTACGTCGACGAACGCCTCGTCTGTGAATAGTGGAACGTGCGGCATGGTGTACGGCACATACAGAAAGAATGGTTGTTCGCGGTTCACTTCAATGAACGCTCGCGCTTCCTCGGTATAGCGTCGCGTCAGTTGGGTCTGATCCGCAGGTTGCTCGAGAATCTCCTCGTCGCGCATCAGTGGCACATTCCAGTATTCGCTCCGAGGCCGAAGAAAGATCGACGCCAGAAACGGTGCATCGCGTTCGGCCGTCTGTTGCATGTCGTTGGAGTAAGGCAGACCGAACCAGCGGTCGAACCCATGGACCATGGGTAAATGTTCCGGCAGATGTCCAAGGTGCCACTTGCCGACGATCCCCGTGGCATAGCCGCGGGCGCGGAGCGCCTCGGCTAGTGTCGTCTCATTCGCGCCGATTCCGCCAGGGGTATCCGGAAAGAGCACGCGGGTGCGCTCCTGCGTACCATACATGCCACTTCGAACCGGTAGTCGGCCAGTTAGCAACGCCGCGCGGCTCGGCGAGCAGACCGACGCGCCAACGTAGAAATTGGTCCATTTCTGCCCTTCCTCCGCCATCTCGTCAAGATTCGGCGTCCGGATTGCTGGATTCCCATAGACACCCAGGTCACCGTATCCGAGGTCATCGGCGAAGAGCACCACCACGTTCGGCGGGCGGTTCTCGGCCATTGGTGTCTCGTCCGGCACCACACCGCACCGGGTGACCATCAGAAGCATCACCACGCCAACCGCAGTTCCCACCACGAATATCCAGGTCCGTTTCAAGATTTCCTCGGAAAGACTGCGATTATAGTGCGTCTAGGCACACTCGCCGGGCAAAAAGCTATCTGGAATCAGCACATCAATAGTGTTTCTTGCGGTGAATTAGAGAAGGTAGCTGGCTGTCAACGATGCACAGCAGACAGAACAAATGGCTGAACACTTCTTCTCGCAGACCCCTTGCTCCAGGTTGCAGAGGTGCGGTCTCTTCAGTAACAGTAGGTAAACGGAGCTCTGATGCGGCGTGTGCCGAGCCTTCTAACACCGCCCAGCCCCTGAACCGGAACCATCAGTGCCGACTCCCACGCTAACACCGGCGCCGGAAGACCTCGTTCCCCCGTTGCTCAACCCGAACGACTCACCGCTGGCACGCGAGCTCACATTGCTCGACGCGCTGATGCTCAACGCCGGTGTCATGCTGGTTGCGGCCCTCTTCGTCGTCCCGGGCGTTGTGTTTGCTAACACGGGGACGGCCTGGCTGTCGGCCCTGGCCTGGCTCACCGCCGGTGCTATCACATGGTGTGGCGCGGCCACCTTTGCGGAGCTTGGCGCACGCTACCCACGGGCAGGCGGACCATATGTTTTCCTGGAACACGCGTATTCTCGGATCTGGGGGTTCCTGTACGGCTGGACGTTGTTTGCGGTGATCCAGCCGGCCTCAATCGCCGCGGTGGCCATCGCGTGCCTGACCTACGCCGGGACAGTCCTACCGCTCAGTCCGGCGATGTCGATGGGCGGTTCGGTCGCGCTAGTCTTGGCGCTATCAGTCTGGAACGCGTCAGGGCTCCGGCGAAGCGCCACGACCCAAAACACCTTGACCACCGCTAAACTGGTGTTGCTGATTGCCGTTGCGATCGGCTGTTTCTGGTTCGGTGGTGATGGAATCGACTCGTTTCGCGGGCCGGTGCCAGTTACACCCCTGACCCACACGGTCGCCGGATTTGGCATGGCCGTCACAGCAGCGCTCTGGGCATTCAGTGGATGGACGGGAGCGACTTTCGTCGGCGGCGAACTCCGAGACCCGTCGACCACCCTCCCACGAGCACTGTCGTATTCAGTAATCGGCGTGACCGCACTCGCCCTGCTCGTGACCTCGGGATTTCTTTGGGCGCTGCCGCCAGTCACCGCGGCCAACTCCGATCGGATGATAGCCGATACCGCGGCGCATGTGTTCGGCACCGCCGGTGGTCAACTAGTCACCCTAGCCGTCATCATCTCGTGCCTGGCTGCTGTGAACGGCCTGCTCTTCGCGGGCGCACGCGTCACCTACGCCATGGCTCGCGACGGCCTGTTCATACCCTGGGCCGCTAAGGTAAACGCACGAAGGGTGCCGGGCAACGCGGTCCTCTGTCAGGGCGCCTGGGCTAGCGTCCTAATGTTCACGGGGCGCTACGATCAGCTTTTCACCTACGTCGTGGTGGCAGTGTGGCTTTTCTACATGCTCGGCGGATTCGCCGTAGTCATACTGCGGCACCAGCACCCGGATGATTCACGGCCGCACGACGTCCTCGGCTACCCGTACGTTCCGGTGGTCTTTGGCATCGTGGCCTGGGCGCTACTGCTGCAGACATTGTGGAGCCATCCGCGGGACAGCCTCATCGGTATTGGCCTCGTGCTAACAGGCGTACCCGCTTATTGGTATTGGAGCAGGCGCACGAACGGTGAGCTCTAATCTCTGGTCTCTTCTTGAGCCCGGATTGGTTATTATTTGGCACGGGCTATCCGCACCGTTTCAGGTGTGATGGAGCGGCGGTAAGACCACACGTCCAGAACGGCAGTAACTTCGATCTGGAGCGGAAGCAAGTCAACGATGCCGAGTGAATCAGGGAGAAATGCCCATGGCTAGTTTCGTCATCAGCCCACACATGCGGCTCCAAGAATGGGTCGCGCACGACCGGGGATACTTCACCGAAGAGGGGCTTGAGTACGAATTCAAGAAACGGCCAAAGGGAAACTTCTCGGTAAAATCCGCCGACCCACTACCCGAGGACCAGATCCGCGGTGCTTACCAGAGTATCGAGTCTGGTATGCGACAAACGACCGACGTGAGTTGCGCCTGCCACTGGACAATCAACATGGCCGCCGCTGCGGGTCACGGCAAATTGTGGGGCGAAGCTTATTCAATTACACCATCGGGGATCTACGTGTCAGAGGATTCGAGCATCAGACGGCCTGAAGACCTAGCGAATGTCCCAATTGCCGTCGGTTATCAATCAGGCAGTCACTATTCGACCATCCAGGCTCTTGAACCATTTCTGCCGCGAGAGGAAATTACGCTTCATTTCGGCGGCATGCTCTTTCAGCGATTGGAGTTACTCGTTGATCGGGAGGTGCCGGCAGCCGGCTTGTTCGGTGGACCGCTGTATCTGGCCGAGCAGCTCGGCTTTCGAAAAATCCTCGACACGACGTTCATGGTTGCAGCACTCATCCCCAACGGCGCCAATGAAGACGATGTCAGAAAGTACTACCGCGCGTTGAAGCGAGCCCAAGTGGACATCGACCTCCGTCCTGAACGTTACACGCACTTTTACAAGAACTTCTTTCCTGACCGGTGGCATGACGTGATGGATACCAGGAGGTTTGGTCCCGGGGAACGGGTCGTTTTTCTGCCCTACGACCGGGGGATTTTCGACAGCACCCAGCGCTGGGTGGCAGACCGGGGGATTTTCGAGGCAGGTCTCAAAGACCGAGCGGGATACGAAAGCTGCGTGGCAGGTGAACTGACGTGTAGCGCGGACGCCTGAAAAACCCTGAAGTCCGTGTGAGAATCTCACCGTTAATCTGTTGACTGACCATTGTGTCCAACATTGTCGCTATTGACCGAATGAGTTGGCTATGAGTAATCGCTTCGCCCGAGTGTTTCGCGAAATACAGTCAGAAATAAAAGGCCCTGACGGCAAGATGTACTACGGATGGTGGAATGTTGCGGCCGTCTTCCCATGTGTCATTTTTATATTCTCCACTGCGAATATGATGCTCCAGTTGATGTATCCGGCAGTTGAGAGTGCACTGAATCTGACCCGAGCCGAAGTCGTGTCGATTTATTCAGTGAAGTCCGGCACCGCGGCCATTGTGGCATTCGGTGCTGGCTTTCTAATTGATCGTTGGGGCGTCAAAACTATTTTGTACCTCTGTGCAACCATGACCATGCTGGGCTTTGTTTTCTTCCATTTCGTTGATGGGAAATGGATGTGGTGGCTTGCTGGAATCCCGCTCGGGTTCTCCTCAATTCCGCTCCTCTTGGCGACTAAGACTTTGGTTGCCCGCTGGTTTAATCGGCGATTAGGTTTGGCGCTCGGCCTGGCAGCGAGCGCAACGAGCATCT
>DBHR01000026.1:7814-7975 GCA_002296225.1 Acidobacteria bacterium UBA823
AGCATCTCCGGCATGGTATTCCCTCTGTTTTTTGCCTGGTTGATTCAAACCTACGGCTGGAACAATGGGCTCCCTATCATGAGTCTCGCGATCCTTTTCGTCGTCTTCCCAGTCGTGTACTACGTCGTGAAGGATAGCCCCACACAGGAAGAGGTCAGTCG
>DBHR01000067.1:0-5300 GCA_002296225.1 Acidobacteria bacterium UBA823
AAGGGTAAGCCGACAAAGACTAAGGCCGGCAAGGGCAGGGCCTGAAGGGTCGGCGCCGTTTTGGCCTAAGTGTTCAGGCTAAGCTCATCCATAAAGAAGCGGAATTAACCGAGAGTGCGACGACCACTGCGTACTACGTTGTGGCCTGGCCTCCCCGGTCCGTGCTACCCTTCGAGGGTTTTGGCAGCCAACTCCTAACTCAAGAGGGGGCTACCGGAGGCTAAGTGAGTCCGATCCTGGTCCGTCCCATACGCGAGCAACTCGCGCACGATCAAGTAATCCGTCTACTGGAAACGCGCTGGCGTCGCCGATACGAGGTTGGCGTGAACGTAACCGGAAAACCGGCGTCGCCCCTTCGGTTTGGAGCTAGGTTCTTGTTCCCGGACCTGGTTATGAAGACTAACGATCGTGTTCGTGGGATCCGTCGGCTGCACAGAGTCGTGGAGGTCGAAACGAACGAATCGGTCAACGAGCTCGAGGCGATGGCGCAGTGGGCGCCATTCGCACGTATTCGGGCGCCGTTCCACTTGTATGTCCCACCGATTGCCGCAGAGGCGACCCTGCGGCTTTGCGAGAAGAATCGGATCGCTTTCGATGAGATCTGGAGCTACCGCATGGTGGGTTCGGAGGTGCGTTTCGAACTAACCCATAGGGCAAAGCAGTCGCGTGCCCGGGAAGGGCGGTCTGCGGCCAGTTCGAAGGTGAAAGCGAAGACGAAGGCTGCAGCGAGTAGGAAAGTGGCGGCAGGTCGGAAAGCCGCTGTTCGGGCGAGTGGCGCGAAGACGAAAGCCAAGAAGGTAAAGGCCGAACGGAAGGCGACAAGATCGAAAAGGGCACGCTCAGTGGCCCGCCGAACAGGTGCAGGACCCGTGACTGGACGCGCGAAGGGGAGGACGGGGCGGACGACGACCGGCAAGTCGTTGACTAAGCGAAAGACCCGTTGATTAGACGTGCGGTCTGACGGCACGACAGTAGCGCCACTTGACGCGCGGAGTCAGCATTAATGCCGTTTCTTCGGTTTGCACGGGACCGGCACGGGAATCTGAGCACCTTCCTGGTGCACACGTTTCGTATCGGGCGTAAATCAAGGTCCCAGGTGCTTTACTGGTCTCGCTCTCCCGCGAACGTCAAAGTTGGACGGCCAGCGTTGGACGAGGAGACAGTTCAGGCGATCGAAGCGGCGTATCCCGATGTTGCGTTCGACTGGGTGAAGCTGCGAAGCCAGCGTCCTCCTCCATCGGAAACAGGGACGAGGGTAAGCGCACGCGCACGGCGGCGACAGACGCCTGTGAAGCCGAAGGAGGCAGGGCCCCGAGGGTCGGTTGGAGTGCGACGTGCGGTAAAGGTAACGGCTCCTGTAGGAGCGCCGGCAACAGCTCAAGCGGACGGCCTGCCTAAGGTGCTTGAGTCCATTCAGGCAAGAGAGGTGCCGGCGGAGGTCTCCGCTGTGTCGTCAAGTGCTGTCGTACCCGCGGCGTCGGTGGAACAGTCGAAGCGAAGACGACGCTCAAGGCGGGGTGGTGTGCGCCGTACGCGACGACGGCGGGGTCGTGCGGAGGCGTCAGCTGGTAGGGCAGACGGTGGGGATGAGGCGGTGTCGGCGAAGCCTAAGCAGTCGGAGGTCGCGGACAAGGGGCTGTCGGACAAAGAGTCACCCGGCGGCAAGGTGCTAGAAGCCGGTCGGGTCGGTAATACCAATCCGCAGGATCCGGATGGGTGAGCGTTCACATGCCAAAAGAGAGCGGCCGGTTTCCACCTACTGCTATAATTAATCTATGAATTCTGTAGAGTGTCGGTGTTTGGGCTGGCGTTTCGGTCAAATTTGCGCGGCTCTCGCGGCGGTTTCATGGCTACTGTCCCCCGTGGCAGCTCAACAGCGACCGACACCGTTTCAAGCGGGTGACCAGCCTACCTTCCGGGCCGATGTCACGCTCATCACCAATGATGTGATCGTACGAGATGGGAGCGGCCAGTTTGTCTCGGACCTGGTCAAGGAGGATTTCGAAATTTTTGAAGACGGCGTCAAGCAGGAACTGGCGTCGCTGGTTCTAATTCAGGGCGGGCGCGCGTTTAATCTGCAACTCCCGGCGCCTGCGCCCGTGGCTGAGGGGATCATTTTACCAACCGTTCGACCGAGGGATGACACCGCGGGCCGGGTGTTCCTGCTCTTCATTGATGACCTGCACATGGAGGCGGATGAAACGCCCCGCGTTCGCGACTTGTTCAAGCGGATTAGTAAGACTCTAGTGCATGAAGGTGACCTCTTTGCAATGGTATCAAGCGGATCGTCATCTATTTATGTCGCTCCCACTTACGATCGTGCGTTACTCGATTCAGCCATCAGCAAAATTATGGGTAACGGAATGACCCCGACGGACATTATCACCGGGCCCCAAGGCAGTCGCGGCCCCAGTGAGCTGTTTTATCGCGCGAACGTCGCGGTGCAGACTGCGCTAACGGTCATTCAGCAGCTTGGGCAAATGCAGCACCGTCGTAAGGCGATCATCTTTGTGAGCGCAGGCTACGACTTGAACCCGTTTGAGCAGTCGCGATTCTATGCGGCGAATACGTTCGGCGGAGGGCGGTTTAGACTCGATCAGCTTATTGAGGATGTCGATCGCGTGTCGGCACGTGTTCGTACGAATGCGTTCATGGAGCAATCGAATTACTCGTTCGCGGACTTAGATCTTGCGAATCACATGCACCGTCTCACGCGGGCGGCCAATCGCGCCAACGCGACTTTCTACACCATCGACCCGCGCGGGCTGATTGCCGGAATGGATATCGGCGAGATGGAGGGACAACTCGACCCGATGCAGTGGTGGGATTACGTAGCAAAAACGCAAAACAGCCTGCGCGTGTTGGCAGAGGGCACGGGTGGGTTTGCGGTGGTCAACAATAATGACTTCGACGGCGCCCTTCGTCGGATTGACGCCGAAACGAGTGACTACTACGTCATCGGATATTACTCCAACAACACGGACCCGACTCGATGGCGTCGACAACTCGCGATTTCGGTCAACCGCGACGACGTTGATGTGTGGTCGCGAACGACCTACGAGTTAGTTGAGCCAGATGTTACGGAACCGCTACCTTAGGTTGCGCGTCAGGCGCGCCCGTTTCCGCCTGGTTTTCAGTGCTGCACGAGTGCGGGCGATCGCCTCCTCCAGGTAGTTGCGATCCATTTCCACCCCAACGAAATTTACGCCAAGTTCGACGCAGGCGATTGATGTGCTTCCCAGGCCTACGAAAGGGTCCATGACGCGATCAGCACGATCGACGCCGTGCAGCCGGATGCACCATTCAGGCAACTTCGGAGGGAACGTCGCTGGATGTGGCCGGTCGCGAACCCTACTCTGAATTGTTGTGTATGGGATAAACCAGGTGTTCCCGCGGCAGCGGAGACCTTTACCCCCAGCTCGCCACCGCGTCATATTAGACGAGTCCTGATAGGGGACCCCGACCGCTTGCCGATCGAGCGGTGTTCGGCCTCCTGGTGTTAAGTGAAAGATAAACTCGTGGCAGTCGTTGACGAATCGGGTGCTGTTAATTGGCTTGTAATGCCCGACGGCAAGGTCCCGGTCGAGCATCGACCGGGCGCCTGCGTCAGCGCGGTCGATTGCGATCGACTTGACCCAATGAATCACATTTTGTAGTTGCAAGTGGCGCCGAGCGGTTTGCGCAACGTCGAGGGCCGACCAGGGACGGGTTGGTGTGGCTCCGACGTTCAGAAAAAGAGATCCCATGGGAGTTAAGGCCCGTTTCGCGGCGGCAATCCACGTGTCGGTCCAGTCGAGGTATTGCGCTGGTGGCAGTGAATCGTTAAACGAGCGATAGCGAACGCCGAGATTGTAAGGCGGCGATGTGACGATTAGGTCAATTGAGGCCTTCGGCAGGCGCTCGAGCAACTCAATGGCGTCCCCGTGATGAAATCGTAAAATGTTGCCGGTCGATCGCAGGCTCGCGTAAGGTTTCGGAAGGCCTCGAGGTAGGTGCATTTGAGCGATCACCATTTAGCAGAATGACCCGGGTGTCAAGGGGTGAGTTTCACTGAGAGTTGCGTTGCACCCGACGTCGGCTTTGCTACAATGCCTCCGACTTACGACCGCCTAGCGATTAAGGATTTAGGTAATAGTGCTTGGCGTGTAGATCGCGACCACTGACATGGTAGATGACACGCGTCGGCTCTTCATTTGTGCGGCGATCGCTATTGCCGTAAGTGCATCGCCCGTTGGCGCGGCCGGGTCCGAAGTTTTCTGGCACGGGGAGGAGGGGGAACAGTCGCGGGCCGCAAAGCCGCGCCTAAAGAAGGATGGAAACGGGGACACCGTGCCTGACGTGCGTGCGGCAGCAGCGATCATTTACGACCCGATCAGCGGGGAGGTGATTTGGGAGGAAAACTCAGACGTTCGGCGGTCGATAGCCAGCCTCACCAAGTTGATGACGGTGGTTGTCTTCCTGGAAAGTGAACATGATCTCTCGGAAACGATTACGGTCAGCCGGTCAGATGTTCGGCGTGCATCGACAACGTATCTTCGGCGTAACGAACGATTACGCGTAGACGATCTATTGCACCTGGCTCTCGTCGCGTCGGACAACGGTGCCGCGCGGGCGTTGGCGCGTCTGTCAGCCGGGGGGAGTGAGCGTTTCGTCGAACGCATGAATGAGAAGGCAGTTGTTCTTGGCCTGAAAAGCACAGTGTTCACTGACCCATCAGGGTTGGATGCGGGGAATTTGTCGACGGCGTACGACCTGTCTAGGTTGATTGTCTACGCGGGCGGGAACGAAAAGATTTCGCGAGTTATGCGATTGCGAGAACACCGAATTACCACGAACAGGCGACGGGTGCGGATTCGGAACACTAATAAGCTGCTGGGCGGGGAAATCAACCACCGCGTGACACGCGGTGAGACTCTCAGTGTACTTGCGCGACGATACGACACCACGATCAGCGCGATTCAATCTGCCAACGCACTCGGACGCCGGACGCTTATCCGCATCGGTCAGCAGCTTCGTATTCCGACAGGCAATCGCAACGTTGACGCCAGTAGCAGCGACGTCATCGTATGGGCAGGCAAGACCGGATTTATCCGCAAGGCGGGTTACTGCTTAGCTGCGCTGCTTCAGCTTCCGCAGGGCAAGCTGGTGGCCGTTGTGGTGCTCGGCGCACGGAGCAATGCTGCGCGTTTTCAGGAGACGCGCCGGCTGATAGGCTGGCTCAATATGCGGCCTGCCGAGTAATTGTCTCCCCTGGAAATGTTATCCGGTTTTCTGGCGACTGTGCGTTGGAGCACGGCGCG
>DBHR01000067.1:5619-21153 GCA_002296225.1 Acidobacteria bacterium UBA823
CACGGCGCGCTAACCAGCGGCAGTGTTTAGCTCCAGCGGTCTTGCGGATTGCCCAGCGAAAACATGCGTGCCGACAACCGGAGTCTATTTCGCGCTCTCGACGTAACCGATCATGCTCGGCTACGTGTCCTTATGCTCGTCTCAGAGGCCGTACCGTTTTCCAAGACAGGTGGGCTGGCGGACGTTAGTTCGGCATTGTCGGTGTCGATTGCAAAGCTTGGTCACGCGGTAACCGTTATTTTGCCGCGCTATCGGGAATCGGATGGGGTCGGAAAAGCAGCTGGGCGATGTGTTGTAAGGGTGGGTGGCCTGGCGTACGACGTCGGGTTATTCGAGGCATCTCTCGGGGACGGCGTCCGTGCAGTGCTCCTTGATTGCCCATCGTTGTACGACCGAGACGGGCTGTATGGTGATAGTCAGGGCGAGTATTCGGACAATCCGATTCGCTTCAGTGTGCTGGTGCGGGCCGCGCTCGACTTGGCGGCCGGGGCGGAATTGGCGCCTTCGGTCATTCATGCACATGATTGGCAGGCCGGATTAGCGCCGGTGTATCTTTCGGCCCGGGTTCCCAAGTACCGGTGCCTTCAGGCCACTGCGTCGGTTTTGACAATTCACAATCTCGCATATCAGGGAACCTTTTCTGAGAACTGCCTCGACACCATCGGTCTCAGCGGCGACCCGAGTCTGCGTGGGGCCATGAAACACGGGGCCGGTGTTAGCTTTCTCAAGGGCGGGATTGTTTTGAGCGATGCCGTTACGACCGTGAGTCCCCGCTACGCGGAGGAAATTGTGGGTGTCGAACTGGGACGCGGACTTGATGCCAGTTTGCGGTCCCGCGGCACAAGGCTGACGGGAATCCTGAATGGCGTCGATGACGCGGTCTGGAATCCAGAAAGCGATCCATTTTTGCCGATGCCATTTTCGACAGTTAACCTCGGTGGCAAACTAGCTGCTAAACGGGCCATGCTACAGCGCTATGGACTGCCGACGGACGATGTGGCGTTGGCTCGCCCAGTTGTGGGCATGGTCTCACGATTAGTGCCGCAGAAGGGGCTCGACCTCATCGTCGAAGTTGCGGATGAGTTGTTGGCGCTGGATTTGGCGTTTGTAGTTCTTGGGACCGGGCGGGCAGAATATCAGGACCTGTGGCGAGAACTGTCCGCGCGGCACCCGGACCGAGTTGGTGCATATATCGGGTTCGACGAGGAGCGAGCGCACCTGATCGAGGGAGGTGCAGACCTTTTCCTGATGCCATCGCGGTACGAGCCCTGCGGTCTGAATCAAATGTACAGTCTTCGGTATGGGACCGTTCCGATTGTGCGAGCGACTGGGGGTTTAGCCGATACGGTCGAGCCGTATAATGGGACGACGGGCAAGGGGAACGGCTTTGCCTTCCGCGACTACTCGGGCGCTGCCTTACTGGCGTCGCTTCAGGAAGCGCTGACCCTGTTTAAGGACAGGGATGCGTGGCGTCGGTTACAGATTGCGGGGATGTCGCAAGACAATTCGTGGAGCGTTTCGGCCAGGGAATATGTCAAGGTATACAGAAAGGCTTGCAATGATGCGGAAAAGCGCGTCAGTGGGTCTGGGGAGCAACAGGGAATAGGGTCCGCTGCGGCGGATATCCGACCCGTGTGATGTGGTATTGAGGGGAAATATGGGATCTGACAAGGTACAGATGTTCAGCGAGGCTAATTTTGAAGAATCGGTAATCAAGGCGGGCACTCCGGTGCTGGTCGATTTCTGGGCGGAGTGGTGTGGTCCGTGTCGGCAATTGGCGCCGACGGTCGAGGCGTTGGCGAGCGATTACGACGGGCGGGTGGCTATTGGAAAGTTGAACGTTGATGAGAATCCTGCAGTTGCCGTGCAGTACAGCATTCGGGGCATTCCCGCACTGCTGCTATTCAAGGACGGTCGGGTTGTTGACCAGGTCGTCGGGCTCAAGGATGGTTCCCAGCTAAAGGAGATGATCGATAAACACCTTTAGGCTTCAGGGGGAGGACATTCCTGCTTGACGGCCACGAGTTCATATGGAACAGGTCATTATCATTGGGTCGGGGCCGGCCGGCCTGACGGCGGCTATTTATTCAGCGCGGGCGAACCTGAAACCTCTGGTTATTGAAGGGGTCGACGCCGGTGGTCAGTTAATGCTGACCACCATGGTCGAGAATTGGCCCGGTTATCAGGATGGCATCATGGGTCCTGACCTTATGACCAAGCTGCGGGCACAAGCCGAGCGGTTTGGCTCGAAGATTATCACCGGTCACGTAGAGCGAGTCGATCTAACAGCTGAGCCTTATATCGTCGAAACTGCCGAGGGGCGACACGAGACACGCGCGGTCATCATTTCGACCGGGGCGTCTGCGCGGCTATTGGGCCTTCCATCAGAACGGGCCCTAATGGGCCATGGCGTTTCGACATGCGCCACGTGCGACGGTTATTTTTTTAAGGGCAAGTCGATCGCGGTAGTCGGCGGCGGTGACTCCGCGATGGAGGAGGCGTTGTTTCTAACGAAATTCGCCTCGAAGGTAACGGTCGTGCATCGGCGCGACAAATTGCGCGCGTCGAAAATCATGCAGGATAAGGCGCGCGCGAATCCAAAGATTGCATTTGAGTGGGACAGCGTTGTGACGGATATTAAGGATGCTGCGAAAGGGGTAGTGGCCAGCATCGTTCTCCGGGATATTAATAATGACACCACGAAGGAGTTATCTGTGGAAGGAGTCTTCGTGGCGATTGGGCATACGCCGAACACCAAGTTTTTATTAGGACAGGTCGATCTCGATGATAACGGTTACATCACGACCGTTGAGGGTTCGCGTACGTCCAGGGCGGGGGTGTTCGCATGCGGCGACGTGCAGGATTCGACGTATCGCCAAGCCGTTACGGCAGCGGGTTCTGGTTGCATGGCCGCGATAGACACGGAGCACTACTTAGAAGGGCTGCCGATGCCTGCGGCGGCGGGCGCAGACGGTTAGGCGCTAATTAATCCAGCCTCCGCCTAGGATCACATCCCCATCGTAGAATACGACGGCTTGTCCTGGCGTGACTGCGAGTTGCGCCTTGTCGAAGTGAACTATTGCACGGCCGTTCGCGAGAGCGGATACGGTAGCGGGAGCCTCAGGGTGCCGGTGACGAATCTGCGCGGTGATTCGGCGAGGGGTGCTGGGCGGCTCGCCGGCGATCCAGTTTACCGAAGAGGCTGTTAATTCGGTCCGTTCAAGATCGTTACGGGTTCCCACAGTCACGGTTCGGGTGGTCGCATCGACCGCCGTCACATACATGCGGCGACCCGAGGCTACACCGAGTCCCTTCCGCTGCCCGACGGTGAATCGGTGCACGCCCTCGTGCTGGCCAAGAATTCGGCCCGCTGAATCCTGAATATTTCCAGCCCGGGGTGGCGTAGCGGCGTTATTCTCGACGAAGGTCGCATGGTTACCGCTTGAGATGAAGCATAGCTCCTGGCTGTCTGGCTTGTCGGCTACGTCGAGGCCACGACGGCGAGCGTAGGATCGCACCTGCGTCTTACCGAGCGCGCCGACTGGGAAGGCGGCACGGGCCAACTGTGCCTGACTCAGTGAAAACAGAAAGTACGACTGGTCCTTGTTCCGATCGATAGCCCGCCGGAGTCGATAACGTCCGGTCGTCGGCTCGCGATCTATCTGCGCATAATGACCCGTGGCTAGAGCCTCGGTGCCCAGTGCGCCGGCTCGGTCAAGTAGGTGGGAAAACTTAAGGTCGGCGTTGCAGTGTACGCATGGGATGGGTGTCCGGCCGGCTACATACTCATCAACGAAGTTGCGGACGACGTGGGTATTGAATGCACGCTCATAATTTACTACGTAATGAGGTATGCCGAGAGCGGCGGCGGCGCGCCGGGCATCGATAAGGTCGTCGATTGTGCAGCAAGATCCGAACTGAGCATCGCCCTCCCGCTGGTCATACAGCTGCATCGACAGCCCAACGACCTCATGGCCTGCATCGGTCAGTAAGGCGGCAGCGACGGAGGAGTCAACGCCACCAGACATCGCGACGACGATTCGCATTAGCGATCGACCCCGGAGGACGCTGGCTGCGTCGCTGAATGGTCATCCCGCCCGCGCCGACGGGTGCTGGCCTGCGTAAGGCCGCGCAGGCGTTTCACGATTGGGGGCAAAGAGGCAATCACGCGGTCGACCTCGGCTAGGGTATTACCGTTGCCCAAGCTGAATCGGATAGAGCTTTGCACCCGGCGATGAGGAAGGCCCATAGCCCGGAGGACGTGGGAGGGTTCCAGCGTACCCGAGGAACAGGCGGAACCTGTCGATACCGCTATGCCCTCTAGGTCAAGCGCGATGAGCAGTGCTTCGGCCTCGACCCGGTCGAAACTAATATTCGACGTGTTTGGAACTCGTTGATCGCGTGCGCCGTTGATGGCGGTATCCGGCACGCTTTCTAGGAGGCTATTCTCGAGGCGATCGCGGAGAGCTGCACAACTGGCACTGGCCCCACCTACGTTCTGCTTGGAAATTTCTGCGGCAATGCCCATCCCGACCAAGCCGGGAACGTTCTCGGTCCCAGCTCGCCGATTTCTTTCGTGCCGGCCGCCAGTTTGCACGGCCGATAAGCGAACGCCTCGGCGTAACCACAGAGCACCGACTCCTTTTGGACCGTTGAACTTGTGTGCCGACAGTGAGAGGAGATCGGCACCGAGCGCCGTGACGTCGACGGGCACTTTACCAACGGACTGGACCGCGTCAGTATGAAACAAGGCCCCGTGTTCGTGCGCGATCGCGGCGAGTAGAGTAATTGGCTGGATCGTACCGATTTCGTTGTTTGCATGCATGACCGAGACGAGGGCTGTATCGTGATCGATCTTTTCAGCGAGTTCGTCTGGTGACACAACGCCGCTGGCGTCGACCGATAGTAGTGATATTCGCCACCCGTGACGTTCCAACGCCTTCAGGGTGTTCAGCACCGCTTCATGTTCGATAGCGCTCGCGATCAGGTGCCGACGATGCCCTGACGCAGGCGCGTCTGCTGCACCGCGGATCGCGAAGTTGTCGGACTCAGTGCCACCGCTGGTAAAGATGATCTCTGAAGGTTTAGCCGCGATTAGACTGGCGACCGCAGCTCTGGCGCTATCAACTAGACGTTTAGCTCGCTGGCCAAAATAGTGCACGCTAGAGGGATTGCCGAAATCATCGCGAAGCACTTCAGCGACGGCGTTGGCCACACGAGGGTCAAGCGGCGTTGTCGCGTTGTGGTCGAAGTAGATCCGCATCGCCTCTCGATGTCAGGGTGCCGATTCGTTGGCGGCGACGACGAAGGACCCTTAGGATGATGGTGAGCACCTAGGTGACAGAGCGCGACGTTGGTGAATCCGCAGTCGAGCCGAGGCGCCCCGCGTCAACAGCAAGAAAATCCCATCATAACATAACGCTAACCCCTAGCAACACAAGGGACTAGACAGATTCGTGGACGCTTTCATATACTTGCGGTCTTCACCTGTCGGCACGCGGTAGTACGTGGACCCCTGCACCGGGAGAAAGTGGATATGTGGAGCCGGCAAGAATCAGTGAGACCGGTCAGCGCTCGTGCGAGTGGCGGAAAATATTCCGCCGGGCAAACATCAGGATTAGAAGGCAAGTCTATCGGTGACGCTAGACGGTCTGGTGCTGATGTCGTGAACATTGGCCAGTCGGTAGTGATTAAGGGTGAGGTTCACGGGAGCGAGGATTTATTCATCGAGGGTCGTGTTGAAGGCAAGATCGAAATGCGCGAGAACGTTCTGACCATTGGACCAAATGGCATAATTAAGGGTGGCCTGTTTGCGAAGTCGGTCATTGTGCTAGGGAAAGTCACGGGCAACATCACCGCCACGGAAAAAATTGACCTTCGCAACAAAGGGGCTGTTGACGGTGACCTTGCCGCGCCGCGAGTGGCTATTACCGAAGGTGCTCTTTTCCGAGGGAGCGTTGACATGCAGAGTCGCGTGGCGCCGGAGGTGCCGGGCGAGGCGAAGTCAACTCATGAAAAGATCGAAGCCAAACCCGTTGCGAAGCCGTCGAACGCGAAGTTCGAGCCGAGATGGGTGCGGGCCGGCTTGCGTTAATCAAGCAAGCTTGGGCAAAAGTTGAACGCAAGGCGCCTCGTCTAATAAGGAGTCGCCATAGAACGATGTGGCGGGGTCTGAACGTTCGGTGGGTGGTCATTCTGGTGCAAGTGTAGGAGCAGCGAGAGGGAAGTGGCGAAGCTAGGTCAACCCGATTTCTACGTCAGAGCCACCGAGCTATGGATTGCTTGTAAATATCTATGACGTTAGCCTCCATGGGTGGGCCGGTGGTGTGTTTCACGCTTGTTAAGCAGACACTTGGGCTGGGGCCGATTCCTGTGAGATACGCGCATGGCTGAGAAGCGTGCGGCACTCGGTCGCGGGCTGAGTTCGCTGATTCCAAATTCGGTGGGTGTTCGCCCCGCAGGTGTCACTGAAACCGATGACAATTCTCTATATTCGGATCGGGATCAGCCCCGGCCGGGTGTGGATGGGTCCAAACGGAGCGACTTATTACGTTCGAGGCGAGTAGGGCGTGGTGATTTAGGGATCCGACTAGGCCTCGACCGAGCAGTGTCAGGAAGTGCCATCTTTTCAACTCTCGGTCTCGGACAATTTCTGCGTTATTTAGACAAACGCCAGTTTCTGACCGTCATTGATTTGGGGGCAGTCGTCGGGCCGACCGTGAACTTCTTTGGTGAGGAGGTCGGGGTAGGGTGCAGACTGATCGTCGAGGATTTGTTTGCGGATGTAGAGCAGGCGGTCCGTCAGGAACAGCAGGGTCAAGTTCAGTTACTTTCCGCTATGAACGGGCGCCTGAATCACCAGGCCGGGAGTGCGGACGGCGTACTTTGCTGGGATGTGTTCGATTATCTCGATTTAGCCGCCGCCGAGAGTTTGGCGCGGCAGATAACGCGTGTATTGAAGCCCGGTGGCGTCGTATTCGCGCTGTTCGGCGATGGCAATTCCGATGAGGAACGCTACACCAAATACGCGGTTCTCGATGCTGAGCATTTGGAGCACCGGGTGTATGCGGCCACGCGAGGGAAGGTGCGTTCGTGGGTCAGTCGGGACGTGCACAGGCTCTTCCACGGATTAACCATCAGCGAGACGTATCTGTTAAAGACTGGGATTCGCGAGATGTTGTTTCGGAAGCCCTGGTCTTCCGGAGCGTGAGTCGACACAACTGTTGAGGGATCAGGCTCACGATGGCGGTCACGACAGGTAAGGGATGTTATGGCTCGTCCAGTGATTGCGCTGCTGAGCGATTTCGGAAGCCAAGACCACTACGCCGGCACAATGAAGGGCGTGGCACTCGGGATCTGTCCGGACGCCACATTAGTTGATATCTCGCACGGTGTTCCCCCGCACGACATACTCGGCGGCGCGTTGCAACTAGCTGCTGCCTACCGCTATTTTCCTCGCGGCACGGTCTTTCTCGCCGTTGTCGATCCGGGTGTTGGGACCAGGCGGCGTGGGTTGGCAGCTGATACTGGTGACTACCGCTTCGTAGCGCCCGACAATGGCGTGTTGACGGCGGTGTTTGCCGAGGTGGAGCCCAAGGAAGTTGTCGAGATCACAGAACGTCGTTACGGGCGGCCGACTGTGGCCCGAACTTTCGAGGGACGGGATCGGTTCGCACCAGCAGCGGCGTGGCTAGCGAAGGGCATTGACTTGACGGCGCTCGGCCGCCCGCTCAAAACCTACGAGAAGATCGAGTTGCCCGAGTTGATTATCGAGGCAAAGGCAATTCGTGGCGAGGTTGTCTGGATCGACCACTTTGGCAATGCCGTGACGAATATTGATCGAAAACATTTTGAGCGATTGGCCGAGGTCGGCCCTTTGCAGATCGATGTGGGTGAACATCGAGTGGAGCGCCTGGTGGCCATGTATGACGATATTCGGGCTGGTGAACTCTGCGCGCTCTTCGGCAGCACAGATCAATTAGAGTTCGCCGCCAAGGCGGTCAGTGCCGCTGATCAGTTCGAGTTGGCTCTCAGGTCGACGGTGATTGTTAGTGCTCTCTAAGCGGCTGAGTGAACGGCTGATCGGTGGGCCGCTTAGGCGACCCCCTTCTCGCGTGATACCATTCGACAATTTTGAAACTAGGGATCAACCTCATCATTTTCCTCATTACACGACAGACTTATGATTGGATTCGATCTCAACGAAGAACACCGTTTACTCGAACAGTCTGTTCGGGAATGGGGTGCGAGGGAGATCGCGCCTAGGATTCACGATCTCGACCGGGCGCACAAATTTGATCCGACGCTTCTTCCTCAAATGGCCGAACTGGGCCTACTCGGAGTGTGTGTTCCCACAGTCTACGGTGGCGTGGGGATGGATTACATTAGCCTCGGGCTGGCTAGTGAAGAACTCGAGTACGTTGATACCTCGTTGCGGGTAATCCTTTCTGTGCACGTTGGTCTTAACTGTCTATCGTTATTAACTTGGGGTACCGATGCACAAAAACAAAAATATCTCGTACCGCAGGCGAAGGGTGAGCGGATTGCAACATACGGGTTAACGGAACCCGCGGCCGGTACCGATGTACGCGGGCTTCAGAGTGTGGCGATTCAAAAAAAGGGCCGTTACCTTTTGAGCGGCGAGAAACAGTGGATTTCACTCGCTGACGTGGCGGACCACTTCTTGGTTTTTGCATGGACCGATTTGGAGAAGAAGCAACAACGAGATCCGTCTGGACTCACCGCGTTCATTGTGGAGCGTGGCTTCAAAGGATTCTCGAGCGGGACCATGAAGGAGAAGTGGGGCATCTTGGCTGGCAACACGGGTTACTTCACGATGGACGAGATTGAGGTGCCGCCAGAGAACGTCTTGGGAGAACCGGGTGAAGGCTTCAAGATCGCGATGTTCGCCCTAGACCAGGGGCGGTATACCGTAGCGGCGGGTGCCACCGGCCTGATTCGCGCGTGTCGTGATTCGAGTGTGGAATACGCAAAGGAACGACGTGCCTTCGGTGTCGAGATCGGCCAGCATCAGCTTGTGAAGGCGATGGTGGCTCAGATGGAGTCGGATTACCAGGCCGCACGGCTGCTTTGGTTACGGTCGGGTTGGTTAAAAAACAAGGGTCGGCGAAACACTAGGGAGACCGGCCTAGCGAAATGGTTCGCGACGGTGGCATCAGAGCGGGCGGCGAGTGACGCCGTGCAGGTGCACGGCGCGAACGGGTATTCAGACGAATATCCGGTCGGCCGTTTTTTCCGTAACTGTAAGGGCGCGGTGATTTACGAGGGTACGCGTGAGATTCACACTCTAATGCAAGCTGATTACGCGCTGGGCTATCGGACGGATAGGCCGACGCGGTGCGAACTTCCGGCCCACGATCCATCAGCCTAACGAAGATTCCAATTCAGGGACACGTTGAATGGACTCAGCCCTATCACTCGATTTCCGCGACGTTGTGGAGCAAGCGGCCATTGCATGCGCTCACACCACGGGCCAGGGTGACCGACATCATGCCGATCAGGTGGCCGTCGAAGCAATGCGTCGATCGATGGATCGTGTACCAATTGATGGCACGATTGTTATCGGCGAAGGGGAGCGCGATGAGGCGCCGATGTTGTTCATCGGCGAGAAAGTGGGCGCGGGCCAGCATGACGGAGGTTCGTATCCGGCGATTGACATTGCCGTTGATCCGCTGGAGGGCACGAATCTTTGCGCAACCGGTTCCCCGAACGCTATCGCTGTCTTGGCGGCGGCAGAGCAAGGCGGCCTATTAAATGCGCCCGATTTGTATATGGAAAAGCTGGTCGTTGGTCCGACCTGCAAGGGCGCCGTCAGTCTCGATGCTTCGGTATCTGAAAACCTCGGTGCGATCGCCGAGTGCCTGGATCGGCGTGTGGAAGAACTTGTAATCGTTGTACTGGATCGAGAGAGGCATGCCCAACTTATAAGTGACATTCGTAAGACCGGCGCTCGCATTCGGCTCATTACCGATGGTGATTTATCGGCTGCGATCTCGGCCGCGGTGGTTGGGAGCGGAGTCCATGCGGTTATGGGAATTGGCGGTGCGCCTGAGGGCGTACTCGCAGCCGCGGCGATGCGATGTCTAAATGGCGAGATTCTGGCTCGACTTGTTGTGAATAAATCGGACCACGAAGATCGTTGTCGGAAGATGGGGATTACCGATCTTGCACGTGTTTATCGCGCGATCGATCTAGCATCGGGCGATTCGATTATCTTTGCGGCAACGGGCGTCACTGATGGCGATCTCATGCGGGGCGTGCGGTTTGTTGACGACGGTATCAGGACGCACTCGTTGATCATGCAGACGGTGCCGCATCAAGTCTGCTTCATTGACGCTATTCACGTGCACGAAGGGTCGGCAGATCCGCGGGTTCGATTCTGAACGTCGCTAGTCTGACTACGTAGGTTGCGGCGCATTGCCGAACGTCTATCCCTCGCCAGAGCTACGGCCTAGCCACAACTGGTGGCGCAACCAGGTTGCGCTCATGGTCGCCACCTTTATCGGGTCTGCTGGATTTACCCTGGTTATGCCGTTCCTGCCGCTGTATTTTCGTGCGCTCGGCGTTGCGGACGTCGGGGCGATCGCGGTCTGGACAGGAATTAGCGTAGGAATCACGCCAGCGGTCGCAGCCGTCATGACGCCGTTGTGGGGGCGCTTGGGCGACCGGGTCGGACGAAGGCCGATGGTCGCGAGAGCCTTGATGAGTTTTATTGTTGTAATGACGGCGCTAGCCTTCGTGACGGCACCATGGCACGTGGTGGCATTGCGATTCTTGCACGGGGTATTTGCGGGTTACGGAGCGCTAACAATGGCGATGGCTGCTGAATCGGCACCGGCAGATCGGATGGCGCGCGCGATTGGTCTTGTGCAAATGTCGCGTAGATTCGGGCCCGCTATTGGTCCGGTAATCGGCGGTTTCGTGGCGGGTGTGTTCGGGTTGAGGCAGGCATTTCTTGTAGCAGCATTCCTCTACTTGATTGCTATGGTGGTGATGTTGTCGCTCTACCGCGAGCCGGGCCGGAGTCGCCCGGTCACTGAGGGCCGGGAGGGGCAGCCATCGTTCCGCCAGGTGATTAAATTTGAAGGACTAGCGGTGATGATGGCCGTTGTGTTTGTGATGCAGTACGTCGATCGGAGTCTAGGGCCGGTGTTACCGTTGTTCGTGGCCGAGGTCGGTGTGCCTCTAGAGTCAGTACCGGTTTGGTCCGGCATCCTTTTTTCTCTATCTGCCGTCGCTGGTGCTATTGGCAACCATTTGTGCACTTGGTTTCTAGAACGATTTCCCCCAGGTTGGGTGATTCTTGGAAGCACTGTAGGGGCGGCGGGCGTCGCTGCTAGTTTGGCGACGATGTCCCAGGTGCTGCTTCTGGCCGTATGGTTGCCTCTATTCGGTCTCGCAATTGGCATATGCACGACTGCCGCGTATACGGTCGCCGGCCGGCGTATTCCGTCTGGCGCCGAGGGCGTCGGCTTTGGCGTCCTGTCGAGTGCGTCGATGGTAGGGTTAGCACTCAGCCCGGTTGCGAGCGGCCTGATTGGTAGCGTGAGTATTCGAGGCGTGTTTTTGGTAGATGCAATTCTGTTAATCGGACTCGTGTTTGTGGTGAAACAGCTTAACGTACAGACGACCAACCTAAACGAATCCAAACGAGTCCTGCCTTAACCGTTATTCGTCGGCGGAGGCCGGTCGTCGATATTTGCGGCGTCTATGCGGACGTTTGGTGCGGTCCTCGTGTGGTCCGCCTCGTTGCCGTGGGAGTGGGACTCGCGGGACTTTGGGTTTTCGGCGTAGGCGCCTAGCTGCCACAAGAGACTCCTCCGTAAGGAGCATATGCCGATTGAGATTGTCATTAATAGGGACGCGGTAGGCGCTGGGTTAGTTGAGCGTGTTGCCGACGCCGTGGGTAACGGTCAGGTCGTTGTCTGCCCGACGGATACTTTCTATGCCCTCGTTGCCGATGCGAGCAACACAGTGGCGACAGAACGAATCTTTAGCATAAAGGGACGCCGGCCAGGCCAGCCCCTGCCTCTAATGGCCGCAAACCTTGACCAGGTGGCCGCGCGTGTCGGAACTCTGCCGGATCTCGGCCGACGGCTAGCCTCGACGTTTTGGCCTGGGCCCCTGACCCTGGTTATCTCTGCGCACGAGACACTCTGCTATGGGTGTCGAGCTGAAGATGGATCCGCTGCGGTGCGGGTCCCCAATCAGTCGATCGCGAGGGAAATTGCTTTGCGGATTGGCGGCGCTGTTACGGCGACTAGCGCAAACCTTTCGGGTAGAGGCGAGGTGAGGCGAGTTAACGATCTCGACGAAACCGTGAGGCAGGCGGTCGATGTGATTGTGGACGCGGGAACTCTCGTGGGCGGTGCCCCGTCGACAATCGTTGACGCTCGCGATGGGACTCCGAGGTTGGTGCGAGCCGGCGCGGTCGCGTGGGACCGCGTGCTAGAATCGCTAACGTGACGCGGTGGAAGTCTACGTTTATTTCTCGAGCCAGTTCTACCCGCGATTCATCGTCCCATGTCTGAGCGAGCTGTGTTAATCGGGCTCGTCATGAAGGGCCGTCATTCATCCGAGGCGGCGCTAGATGAGTTGGCCCGCTTGGCGTGTGCGGCGGGGGCGACGCCGGTCTTGTCTATGTTGCAGGAGCGACGCCGTCCTGATCCAGCGATGTTTTTCGGTCGAGGTAAGGTTGAACAATTAGCGAAAGCCTGTAGCGAGTGCGAGGCCGACGTCGTGATTGTGGATGCGGAGCTTTCACCGGTGCAGCGGCGGAATTTGGAGGCAAGTCTTGCGCGTCGCGTTGTCGATCGGACGCAGCTTATTCTGGGCATCTTCGCGCGGCGGGCCCGTACTCGCGAGGGTAAGCTGCAGGTGGAATTGGCACAGTTGCGCTACCTACTTCCAATGCTCGTGGGCGCTGGAGACGGGTTATCCCGGCCTGGTGGTGGCATTGGCACTTTGGGCCCGGGTGAAACAAAGCTGGAGACTGACCGGCGGCGTATCCGACGCCGTCTGTCCACACTTAGGCGACATATCGATCAGGTACGTAAGCGTCGGTCGCAGCTCCGTGCTAGGCGGGCGAAGCTGGCTGTCCCCACCGTAGCGCTCGTGGGATATACGAACGCGGGCAAAACGACGCTGTTCAACCAGTTAACTGGCGGCGGAGGGGCGGCATCGAATGCGGTGTTTGTGACTCTGGACCCACTGGTGCGACGCTTACGTTTACGGAATCGACGGATGGTTCTTTGTACGGATACTGTGGGATTCTTGGAACGCCTGCCGCACACCCTCGTGGCTGCGTTTCGGGCAACGTTAGAGGAGGTGGCGGAAGCCGACCTTTTGTTGCACGTGTGTGACGCGTCCAGCCAGTTTCGAGACAGGAATGTCGAGGCAGTGCGCCAGGTGCTCAGCGATATTGGTGCTGACGAGGTGCCATGCGTGACCATATGGAACAAGAGCGATCTGATTGCGAGAGAGGAGCGGCGACGGCTTCGGCTGCGGGACCCAGAGGCGATCTGTCTCTCAGCGCTCGATGAGACGAGCGCCCCAATCGTTTTGCGCTTAATCGAGACGTGGCTCGGGCGCCGGGCCATCGACCGGGGCCACGGCGAATCGGTAAAGTCGGTGAGGTTAGCGGCGGGTGCGGCGTAAGGGGAAAGGGATGCGAACGAGACTGCGTATGTCGGGCTGGCTGTTCGCCGCGCTGTTGATGGGGTTCGTGTGGGTAGTGGGATGTGCAGGTCCACGGGCTCCGCTGGCCCCGGTCATCCCAGGTGCGCCAAAATTTTTGAATTACATGTTTCCGTCGGTTCCTGAATCAATGGCCGGTCTGTCGATCGTCACGGAGCACGTGCAGGCTTGGCGACGCCTGCAGGCTGGTGACTTGCTGTCCGCAAGCGCTGGCTTTGCGAACGTACTCGCTGGGACTGCGACGTTCTATCCCGCCGCGGCTGGTCTTGGGTATGTAGACGTCGCGGCTAGGCGTTTTGATGATGCGCTGGCGCGGTTTGGCGCAGTATTGGGTCGCGTGCCGACGTACGCGCCGGCCTGGGTCGGTCGGGGAGAGGCGTTGTTGGCGTCGAGGCGGGAAGACGAGGCGTTGGAGGCTTACGAGTCTGCGTTGGCTACGGATCCCTCGCTGACCGGAGTCCGGCGTCGGGTTGAAGTTCTGCGCTTTCGTCGGGTCCAAGGGGCCCTCGAGATGGCGCGGGAAGCTGAACAGGCCGAACGTTTCGGCGAGGCGCGGCAGGTGTATGAAACGGCGTTGACCGAGGCGCCAGACAGCGGGGTCCTATATCGCAGGCTGGCCTTAGTGGAACGCCGGTTGGGCGAGTTGGGCCGGGCGCTTGAGCATGTGCGCCGGGCCAACGAGTTAGAGCCTGATGATGCAGAGGGACTGACGCTTCAGGGGGAGATTCACGAGACGCTCGGGGACTTGGAAGGGGCAGAGTCGGCGTTTGTGCGCGCGGTGCGTGCTGATCCAAGTCCGGAACGTGGTGCGCTACTGGAACGTGTTCGCGCGCGACTCGCCGCCGTGCGGCTGCCCCCAGCGTATCGTGCGATTCCCAATAATTCGCAAATCACACGTGCGGAGCTCGCTTCGGTGGTGGCGGTCGAGCTTGAGGGGCTACTCGAAGACGCGCCACGTAATGAGGGAGTGCTCATCACCGACACGAGAGCGCACTGGGCTGACTGGTGGATTCTTGTGGTAGCGCAGGCTGGCGTCATGGAGGTGTTTCCAAATCACACATTTCAGCCGGAAATGGACGTGGACCGCGGAGGATTAGCGCTGGTTGCGAGCCGTGTCTTGATGCTGATCGCTAATCGCGATCCAATTCGGGGTGCCGCGTGGAGAACGGCAGATTATCAATTCTCGGACCTTGACCCGGGACATCTACAACATCGGGCCGCATCCATGGCTGTGACCGCCGGGGTCCTTTCGGTATTCGATGATAATCGGTTCGAATCAGACAACCCAGTCAACGGTCGCGAGGCTTTAGCTGCGGTGGTTCGGCTTGAGCGGTTGATCGACCCGTAGGCTGGTGGCGGTCTGGCCCGTGCAACGGAAATGGCTGTACTAACACTAGCGAATCAGCTAACGCTGTTGCGGATGCTCTTGATTCCGGCATTCGTGATTCTTACGATTTATCAGTACTTGGGTTGGGCGCTTTCGACGTTTGTCCTTGCTGGCGTGACGGATATGCTGGATGGTGTCATTGCCCGCTGGTCAAACAAAAGGACTAACGTGGGTGCGTGGCTCGATCCGGCCGCCGACAAGCTCCTTCTACTGACTGCGTTCATCGTTCTAACACTGCCAGATCTCGATCTGACAAATCGCTTACCGATATGGCTGACGGTGGTCGTCATTAGCCGGGATGTGATAATTGTCCTGACCGTAGCAATCGTGAATTTGGCGATCGGACCGCGAACCTTTCAACCGTCAATCTATGGGAAGCTGGCTACGGCGATTTACGTCGTGACGAGTGTCGTAACGATGAGTTTCAACTA
>DBHR01000032.1:0-23030 GCA_002296225.1 Acidobacteria bacterium UBA823
GGCAAACTTGGGCGAGTGCGCACTGCACGAGCCTGGGCCTACATGGACTGGATGCCTCCCGTGCCGATGGTGCCCGACGGCCCCGCGCCACCAGGCGTCGATTACGACATGTGGTTGGGACCGGCACCGAAACGGCCGTTTAATTCGAACCGATTCCATTTCAATTTCCGCTGGTTCTGGGACTACGCGGGTGGTCTGATGACCGACTGGGGCGTCCACCTCATCGACATCGTGCTTTACGGAATGAATGCTACGGCGCCTCATTCGGTCGTGGCAAGCGGCGGGAAGTTCGCCTATCCAAACGATGCCGAGGAAACACCGGATACATTGCAGGCGATTTACGAGTTCGACGGATTCTCAATGATCTGGGAACATGCGGTCGGTATCGGCCTGGGTCCCTTCCAACGTGACCACGGAGTTGCATTTGTTGGTAACGAGGGCACGTTAGTTGTTGACCGTAGTCGGTGGCAGGTTTTTCCCGAAACAGGCACCGAAGCCGGCAAACCTTTCTACAAAATGGACCCGGTCCCCGAACATCGAGCACTACCAGGCGAGGGCGGTCTCGATCAGCACACCAAGAACTTCATCGAGTGCATGAGAACGCGCGAGCAGCCTCGGTGCAACCCTGAAATCGGTAGCCTCGCCGCAGTCAACGCACACTTGGGTAATGCGGCGTTCAGAACGAACCGTAAGGTTCATTGGGATTCGTCGGTTCAACGGTTCCGTGACAACGACGACGCGAATCGGCTACTCACGCCAACCTACCGTGAACCGTGGCGCTTGCCGAGGGTGTAGCCTTCGTGGATTCAGGCCATGATGAACTGGCCTGATCCCTACAACCCCAGTCGGGAGCAGCTTGCCCCGCAGGTCGGTTCACCGAACCAGTCCGGCCGCGGGAGGACTCAACACCGACCACCCGAGCAGTCGCCTGTTCGTTAGAGGGGGCCGATCAATTAGGTATCCAAGCAGATCGGCCGGTTGTGTTACGCTGCCGCTACAACGGACTCCCGGAGCTTCCCTTGCAGCTATTTTCCTGGCAGAACGTGGCCCTCGGTGTCTTCGTCGCAAGCCTCTGGCTTAGCGCAATATTACCTGCCTGGCAGCGTGTCGAAGTCGATGTCAGTATTGCTCCGCCCGCCGGAATGCAGCGCCTGGCCGATTACGATCGTCAGACACTCCAGCATCCAGTTGGTCCATGGGAATTTTATTTCACTCGCGCGATCTACAGTGGTGGCAGAGGCCGACGCTGGGGTTCCAGATGGAGCACTGACTACCCGAAGGCTGACCTGCAGTTCATCTCAATTCTGCAGCGCGTAACGAACCTCGGGGTCTACCAAGGTCAGAACGCGATACGGCTCAACGATCCCGACCTTCGGCGGTTCCCGTTTCTTTATGCACTCGAGGTCGGCTCCATGACAATGACCGACGAAGAGGTAAATGGTCTTCGTGCTTACCTGGAGGCCGGCGGGTTCTTACTCGTCGACGACTTCTGGGGCACTTGGGAGTGGCAAAACTTTGAAACAGAAATTCGGCGGGTGCTACCAGAGTACCCAATCGTCGATGTGCCACTCGACCATCCGATTTTTAATATCGTCTATGACATCGACGAGGTCGTGCAAGTTCCTGCGGTGAACCGTGCTGTCTACGGGGGACCGACCTGGGAGCGGGACGGCTACGTGCCTGAAACCCGTGCCATCTTCGACAAAGATGGCCGCATGATGGTTATGATCAACTGGAACACCGACCTAGGTGATGCGTGGGAGTGGGCTGATAATCCTTATTATCCGCTTCACTTTTCAACCTACGCATTTCAAATGGGCGTAAATTTTATTGTCTATGCTATGACCCATTGAGAGGCCACGGTGGCCTCCGGCCGTTACTTGGAAACTAGAGAATAGAGATAACAAACGTGTTCGAAACCCTTTTCGAACTACTCTTCAAATACCGACCGCTGGTCTTTAGGCAAGGTGACTTTGTGCTCGCCTCGCCGTGGTCACTTCTCCTCATCAGCGCAGTGATCGTCGTAGGCACAGCTGTCACACTCTCGACCTACGCCCGTGCCCGGGGGAAGAGTACGCCGGTCGATAGGAACATCCTCTCAGCCCTTCGGCTTATGGCTCTGGCCACCGTGGTGTTTTGCCTATTCCGTCCGGTACTAGTCCTGAGTTCGGTCGTGCCGCAGCAAAACTTCCTCGGTATCTTGATCGACAATTCACGCAGCATGGAAATCGCTGATCGTGACAATGAGCCTAGACACACCTTCGTCGATCGGAGCTTTGAATCGGAGACCAGCAGGCTTCGTGCTGCTCTGGCCGATCGCTTCGCTTTGCGCTTCTTTAAATTCTCATCCGCAACCGAACGGTTAACCGACCTCAACGAACTCGATTATGAAGGCACCCGAACCGACCTGGGATCAGCGCTCAACCGCGCGCGTGACGAACTGAGCGGGGTTCCGCTATCGGGCCTAGTTGTCGTCAGCGACGGCGCCGACAATTCCGAATCGGTGCTAACCGAATCGCTACGCGGCCTCAGTACCGACGGAATTCCCGTCTACACGGTTGGCTTGGGTCACGAGGCGTTTGAGCGAGACATCCAGTTAAGTCGAGTTGAGATGCCTCGCTCGGTGCTTCAGGGTACGTCGCTAGTCATCGATGTAGTCATTGGCCAAGTTGGCTATAGCGGCACCTCGATCGTTGTCCAAGCTGAGGATGAGGGTCGACTTGTCAGCACGGAGGACGTTCAGCTACCAGCCAATGGTGAACCGGCAACAGTCCGAATGCGGTTCACAGCGACCGAAACAGGCCCTCGGATCTTCCGTTTCAGCGTCCCTGTTCAGGCTGGTGAAATGGTGACGCAAAACAATGTGCGGGAGGTGCTGATCGTCGTCGAAGACCGCCGAGAAAAAATCCTCTATTTCGAGGGGGAGCCACGGTTTGAGGTGAAATTCGTCCGACGCGCTGTCGCTGACGACGAGAACTTGCAAGTCGTCGTGCTACAACGTACCGCCGACAACAAGTATCTCCGGCTCGATGTCGACGACGCTGACACTCTGGTCGGTGGCTTTCCGAAAACCCGAGAGGAGTTGTTCCAGTATCGCGGGCTCATCCTCGGTAGTATCGAGGCGAGATATTTCACGCCCGACCAGCTACGAATGATTGCCAGCTTCGTCAATCAGCGCGGTGGTGGTTTCCTCATGCTTGGCGGTCGTAGTGCGTTCGCGGAGGGTGGCTACGTCGGTACGCCGATCGCCGACATTCTTCCTGTTGTTCTTGGTAAACCACTGTTAATCGACGGTGAACCAGCTTTCACTGAAATCACCGTTTCTCCGACGCGCGCTGGGCAGACTCACCCAGTGATGCAAGTGGACGACACAGAGGAAGCTTCAGCCGAACGGTGGAAAAACTTGCCCGCTGTTTCGAGCCTCAACCCGATCTTTGAGACCAAGCCAGGTGCGACGACCCTGCTCACTGGCACCAGTGAATCTGACGAGCGCATAGTTCTTGCCTTCCAACGTTACGGTGCGGGTAAAACACTGGCATTGGCGATTCAGGATTCCTGGATGTGGCAGATGCATGCTGATGTCGCGCCCGACGACATGACGCACGAACTATTCTGGCGCCGGCTGCTCCGCTGGTTGGTGGACGGCGTGCCCGACCAAGTCGTGGCCAGCGTTCGGCGCGATCGCATAGAGCCCGGCGAGCCGATTGAGCTGTTGACTGAAGTCGTAGACGGTGCGTATCTCGAGATGAACAACAGCCAAGTGTTCGCCGAGGTGACGTCACCCTCTGGCGGCTTCACGGAGGTCCCGCTCGACTGGACGACCGAGCGCGACGGCGAGTATGAGGGGCGAGTCACGCCGACTGAAGAAGGGCTCTACAAGATCCGCGTTGAGGCAACCAACAACAACAACCTCGTTGGCACCGATGTGGCGTATGTCTTCGCTTCGGCCGGCGACGACGAGTTCTTCGACTCGGCGATGCGCGCACCGCTACTTCGCCGGATTGCCGACGAAACCAGCGGCCAGTTCTATACCGTCGACACCGTGGCATCGCTGCCCGAGGACATCGCCTACACCGGCGCTGGTGTCACCGTCGTCGAGGAACTCGAGCTCTGGGATATGCCGGCCCTTCTGCTACTGCTCATCGTGTTGGTTGGGAGTGAGTGGGGCTACCGGCGGGTCAGGGGCCTGGCGTGAACCACATTACGGCCGCACTGCTCGTGCTCACGATGGCTGTCGGGCTGCCCTCGGCGGTGTTAGCCCAGCAAACCCACCTGGTCGTGGTCTCCGGCCTCGGCGGCGCCCAGGAGTACCGCGACCGGTTCCACGAGTGGAGCGTCCGGCTCGTCGACGCCGCGATCGACCGGCACCGGATTCCAGCCGAACAGGTCGTCTATCTCGCCGAGCGGCCTCATCGCGACACTCATCGGATTCACGCTCGGTCGACGTGGGAAAATGTGCAGACTGCCATCACCGACGTCGCCGAGCGTGCGGCGGCACGCGATCTGGTGCTGATCGTCCTCATCGGGCACGGCTCGTTCTCAGGAAGCGCGTCTCAATTCAACCTGCCAGGCCCGGACCCGACCATTGTTGACTTCAGCGTCGCGCTTGACGAACTGCGCGAGCAACGCGTGGTGTTTGTCAATACGGCGGCCTCCAGTGGTGAGTTCATCGCCGGCCTCTCCGGCCCAAACCGCACGATCATCACGGCAACCAAGACCGCCCGTGAGCGCAACGAGACGAGGTTCGGTGAGTTCTTCGTCGATGCAATCGCTGGCGGTACGGCGACCGTGTTCGAATCAACTGTCGCGACTGAGAGTGCGAGCGCGGTGGCTATCAACACCGCAGCCGACGCCAACAAAGACAGCCAGATCTCACTACTCGAGGCGTTTAACTACGCGCGGCGCGAAGTCGCACGAGTGTACGAGCAAGACGGGCTACTCCTGACCGAACACGCAATGCTCGATGATAACGGCGACGGCAACGGCTCGAGCGACCCCGATCCTGTCGCTCTCGGTGCCGATGGACGGATCGCCCAAGCGCTCTTCTTCACTCCAGGCTCCGCGCTCGCCACAGCTGAATTGAAGACCGATGACCCCACTCTGGTGGCGCTCTACGCGGAGCGTAAGGCGCTTGAGGAGCGAGTGCTGGCGCACCGGATACTGAAGGACGGCATGGACGCTATGGTGTATGAGCAGGAACTCGAACGGCTCTTCGTCGAACTCGCCCTCAAGAACCGCGAGATCCGGCAAACTGAGGATAGAGTACCGAAGCAATGAGAATGGGTCTGGCCCTCACCCACCGTGTCGCCGCCGCCGTCTTGACGACGGCCGCCTTCGCCGTTGCGGCCAGTACGATGCTGGCCGAAGAGCAATGGCGGCGCGAACCAGTGTCGCTCGACAATCCGAACGCGTCCTACGACGGTAGGTTCACTTTCGTCCGGCTGCAGTACGGTCTAGACCTCAGCGGGTTCGGTCGCCGCGGGCTCCCGCCGTGGGCGCACGACTACCCGCGCGCCGAGCGTAACTTCATGAAAATCCTCGATGAGGTCACTAGCCTCACACCGTTCCTTGGGGCCACAGGTGGCAACATCCTGCGGCTCGGCGATCCCGAGCTGTACAAATACCCGCTGGCCTACATGTCGGAGCCCGGCTTCTGGACGATGACGGAGGATGAGATGCTCACCCTCCGTCACTACATCGAAAAGGGCGGGTTTCTAATTTTCGACGATTTTCGTGGCCAACACTGGTACAACTTCGAAACGCAGATAAACCTTCTGCTGCCCGGGGCGTCCCTCGTCGAACTTGATGTCTCGCACCCGATCTTCCACTCGTTCTTCGAAATCGAATCGTTGGACTTCGTCCAGTTCTATCGGCGGGGTGGCCGGCCGAGCTTTTACGGCATCTACGAGGATAATGAACCCACAAAGCGGCTGCTATTAATTGCAAACTACAACAACGACATCGGTGAGTACTGGGAGTATTCGGACACCGGCTTTACGCCGATCGAGCTGTCGAATGAAGCATATAAACTCGGTGTGAATTACATAATTTATTCCATGACTCACTAGGTGCATCCATTCGTCTCTAAACCAACAAGTAGCAACCAAAGACGCCCTGGACTCGTGGGATTATCTAGCCCGGAGGGGAATCGCGTGGAAACATTCGAGAGCGAACCGCTCGACCTTGAGTCGCCCGACGACGTGGCGCTCGCCGACCGCATGAAGGCGGGCCGCGACAAAATTATCTCGGAGATCAAGAAACAGATCATCGGGCAGGACGCAGTGGTCAACGAGATCCTGCTCACGTTATTCGTTGGGGGTAATAGCCTCGTCGTTGGCGTGCCGGGCTTAGCAAAAACGCTCATTATCCGCACGATGGCTCAGGTTTTAGACCTCAAGTTCAACCGGATTCAGTTCACGCCTGACCTGATGCCGTCAGACATCACCGGCACCGACATCATCCAAGACGACCCACAAACCGGCGGGCGGAAAATGGTTTTCTCGCCTGGTCCAGTTTTCACCAACATCCTACTGGCCGACGAGATCAACCGGACGCCTCCTAAGACCCAGTCGGCGCTGCTCGAGGCAATGCAGGAACATCGCGTCACAATCCAGGGCCGCACCTACGACCTGGAGGAGCCGTTCTTTGTCTTTGCAACCCAAAACCCGATCGAACTCGAAGGCACTTACTCCCTGCCCGAAGCACAGCTCGACCGGTTCATGTTTCATATCATCATCGAGCACCCACCCGAAGACGAAGAACTCGAAGTCGTCCGCACAACCACGTCGATTCAAAAACCCCAGTTCTCACACACAGTCACCGGCGAGGATCTCGTGAAATTCCAAGAACTCGTCCGCAAGGTGCCGGTCTCCGAGCCCGTCATGCGCTACGCGCTGAATCTGGTCCGCACGAGCCGTGCCAGCAAGAATGGGGCTGCACCAGACTTCGTGAAGAAGTGGGTCGCGTTTGGCGCCAGTGTCCGCGCCGCGCAGTACCTCGTACTAGGCGGGAAAGCGCGTGCGCTCAACGAGGGCCGCTATCACGTCAACTTCGAGGATATTCGTGCTTTGGCGCATCCCGTGCTTCGGCACCGGGTGCTGACCAATTTCCACGCCATGTCGGAGGGCGTAACGACCGATCAAATCGTTGACCGGCTATTAGAAACTGTAGCCGTGCCGGCGTCGGGGATGTAGACACCGTGGCGACCCACAAACACACATTGGTCCCTGGGGCGTCGTTCGTCGACCCGAAGGTGCTGGCCCGAATCGGGAATCTCGAACTCCTAGCTCGCACAATCGTTGACGGTTTCATCAACGGCATCCACAGGGCATCGTACTTGGGTGTGTCGGTTGACTTCGCTGAACACCGCGGCTACACGCCCGGCGACGACATCCGCCGCATCGACTGGCGACTCTACGCCCGCACCGACCGCTATTACGTGAAGGAGTTCGAAGCCGACTCGAACGCAAACTTTTCGGTGATCTTGGATGTGTCGAAGTCGATGGCGTTCTCGAGCGGAGGACTCTCGAAGCTTGACTACGCGAAGTATCTCGCTGCGTCGCTCAGCTACTTCGCGAACAAGCAGCGGGACCGTGTTGGTATCGTCACGTTCGACAGCGAGATCCTCGAGCGGGTGCCGTCTTCGGCGAAGCATCTTGACCTCGTATTCCACACGATCGACCGTGCCGTTGCCGGCCGGCCTGGCCAGTTGGGTGATCCTCTGTTTCGGATGACAGAGTTCTTTAAGCGGCGCGGGGTCCTTGCACTGATCTCTGACTTCTACGAAGAGCCCGATACCATCCTTGAAGCCGTGAAGCAGTTTCGCGCCCAAGGGCACGACGTGATGGTTTTCCACGTTCTTGATCCGGCCGAGGTCGAGTTTCCGTACGACGCGGCCTCGAGCTTTGAAGATCTGGAAAGTGGCGAGCGTATTCCGATTGTGCCCGAGAACCTCCGCGCGCAGTATAGGAAGCTAATCAAGGAGCACACGTCAACGCTTGCGAGGCGGTTCACCGAACAACGGATTGACTACGCTGTGTTCAATACCTCGACGCCGATCGACCACGCACTGTTCGCGTTCCTATCGGCGCGTGAACGGCTGTTAAGGGTCCGCCGATGACGTTTCTGGCCCCGTTACTACTACTTGGTCTGGCCGCGCTAGGCATTCCAGTATTAGTGCACCTCATTCACCGCGAACGTGATCAGCTCATTCAGTTTCCGTCGCTTATGTTCCTTGAGCGCATTCCGTACCGCTCGATGCGACGCCAGAAAATCCGCAACTGGCCACTGTTTTTACTCCGTTGCGTTGCGCTTATCTTATTGATCCTCGCCTTCGCGAGGCCGTTCTTCACTAGTGCAACGACCGTAGCGGGCGCGTTGGGTGGCGGCCGTGAGATCGTCCTCTTGCTCGATCGATCCTACAGCATGGGCTACGGTGACCGCTGGCAGCGGGCCCAAGCGTTTGCTCGACGGGAAGTCAACTTACTCGGGGCTAACGACCGCGCTACACTAGTTCTCTTCGGACGAAGCGCCGAGGCCAGTGCCCGCTCGGCAGTCGATCACGCCAGCGTGCACACCGCGATTGACCGCGCCGAGGTAGGCGTGGGCATCACTCGCTTCGGCCCGGCGCTACAACTGGCCAAAGGAATTCTTGAGCAGTCTGAGCTCACGGAACGGGAAGCAATTCTCATTTCTGACTTTCAGAAGAACGGCTGGAGTGGGGACGAAGCGGTGACGTTCGAAGAGGGGATCGTCCTGCGTCCGGTATCGGTCGACGAATCTGACACGTCGAACATCACGGTAACGTCGGTGGCCTTCGAGCGTGAGCCGTTTTCGGCCGCCGAGCAAGTCACCGCCTTGGCGCGGCTCGTAAACCGAAGTAGTCTCAGCGCTACCAATGTTTCGGTTGCCCTCGAGCTCGACGGACGCGAAGTCGCTAAGCGGTTGGTCGACATCGAGGCCAGCGCCACGGCTACGGTCGCCTTTGACCCGTTCATCGTAGGCGAAGGCCAGCTTCGCGGTACCGTCCGAATCGGTGACGACGCGCTGCAGCAAGACAACGCGTTCCACTTCACGCTCTTGTCCGGCCAGTTGGTCTCAGTGCTGATCGTCAAGCCCGATGTAGCTAATCCCGATTCGAGCCTGTATCTTGAACGCGCGCTCGCCATAGGCAATACGCCAACATTCATCACCGAGGCGATAACAGTCCGCGACCTCGATGTAAACGCGCTCGAAGGGCGATCGGTCGTCATCCTGAACGACACGGCGCCGCCCGTGGGGTCCGCAGGCGATGCGCTAGTCGACTTCGTCAGCGCGGGCGGCGGAGTCTTGGCCGTCCTTGGCGAACAGGTGCGCTGGACGTCCGAGGTCTCCGACATACTGCCGGGCTCATTCGGCGCGCCGACCGATCGCGGCAGCAACCGGAGCAATGTCTTGGGCTACGTTGACTACAGCCACCAGGTGTTCGACGTCTTTAACGCCCCGCGTAGTGGAGACCTTTCATCGGCACACTTCTTCCGGCATCGCCCGTTTACCGTGACCAATCCCGAATCGATACTGGCGCGCTTCGACGATGGCTCGGTGGCACTCGCCGAGCGCCGTCTCGGCCAAGGTCGCGTCCTGGTGTGGACGTCCACACTCGACAGTTACTGGAACGACTTGGCACTCAAACCAGTCTACTTACCATTCGTTCATCAGGTGGTAAAGCACCTTGCCAGCTACGTCGAGCCGACCGAGTGGTATACCACTGCACAGGTGCTCAACGTGGCGAGTCTGTACGCGGCAAGTGGACGTCGGCTTGAGCCCAAGCACGACGACCCGGTCGCGGTCACGCCGACTGGCGAGCGCCAGCCGATCACAGTCAACGATTCCTCCGCACTACTCGAGCTGGCCCACCAGGGATTCTACGAGCTGCATACGCCTGGCGGCGACATCGACATTCCGCTCGCCGTGGCGGTCAACACCGACCGTAGCGAGTCGGACCTGACGACACTCGATCCTCAGGAACTAGCCGGAGCTGTCACTGGGCGAGCGGGTGCCGCAACACCTGGCCATCTGGTCCTGCACGAGCAGAGTCCCAAGGAAATCGAGGGGCAGCAAGCGCTTTGGCGGTATCTCCTTGTCGTGGCACTCCTTCTCCTCACCGCTGAGACCGTGCTATCAAACAAGCTATCGCAAAGGGCCCAGTAGAGGCCCATAAACTGGCCGCGTTTCGAGCCCGTTCACTCGAATGGGGTAGGACGACCGGCCTCAGGATGTGCTGCGAATCTGCATGAAAGTGTGAGATAACTTGGGCACACTGACATGCTGACCAGTTACGGATCACGATCTAGTCGCGAAGATCTCGTCCAAGTCATCCGTCAAGTTCGTAACCGCTGGCGGCTGAAGATCGCACTGCGTGGTGCGGCCGTCATGGTGACGGCCAGCATCGTCGCCTTCCTACTCTCGGCTTACGGTCTCGAGTACTTCCGCTTCAGCGCCCCAGCAATTATCACGTTTCGGGTGCTCACCTACGTTGCGCTGACGTCGCTCCTCGTCTGGTCACTGGTGCTACCGCTGTCGCGCCGAGTCTCCGATGAGTTGGTTGCGCTGTATCTTGAGGAACACGAGCCATCGCTTCAGGCGGCCGTCGTGAGTGCGCTCGAGGAGAGCGGTAAGCCCAATGTCCAGAGCCGCACTGACATGTCGCCGACACTCATCCGTCGATTGATCGAGGTGGCCGTCGAGAAGTGCGCCTCAATAGATTCAGGCCGCACGGTCGAACGACAGAGCCTCCGGCGATCGTCGGGCGTACTGGCCGCGCTAGCAGCGACGTCAATGGCACTTTTTCTGTTCGGCCCAGGCTATCTGCGTCATGGGCTCTCGGCGCTCGCGTTTCCGGCTCGCAGTGTTGAGGCCGCAAGTCCGTACAAGATCATCGTGGCGCCGGGTAATGTAACGATCGCCCGCGGCACCGATCAGGTGATCACCGCCGAGCTAATCGGCTTTCAGACCGAGCAAGTCGAACTCTATTCGCGCTCCAACGCGAGCGTGCCATTCGAGCCGTTGCCGCTCGTGACCAGCCTTGAGGACAATCAGTATGAAGTAATGCTATTCAACATCGGCGAGGCAACCGATTACTTCGTGCAATCCTGGGGCATCCGTTCGCCGGTCTATACAATTGAGGTCGTCGACGTTCCGTTCGTCGAGCGACTCGAGTTCGAATACCACTTTCCCACGTATACCGGACTTCCGCCACGCACGATTGAGGACGGTGGTGATGTCGTTGCGTTGCGCGGCACCGAAGTGCGCGTCCGCGTTATTCCAACGATGGACACGCTGGCCGGTCGCCTCGTCATGAACGAGGAAACGATTCTTTCGCTGGATCGCCAGCCCGATGGCTCGTTCACGACGAGGTTTACGGTCGAGGCGAACGGTTTCTACCGGATTGACCTGAAGGACGCCAACGGTGTGATGGTTACGGCGTCGGCACAGCATACGATCGAGGCACTCAACGACCAACCGCCTGTCGTTGGCTTCAGCAAGCCGGGTCGTGACATAACGGCATCGTCAGTTGAGGAGGTCTTTGTTGAGGCCAAGGCTGACGACGATTTCGGTGTTCAGGCGCTCGAGCTTGTCTATTCGATTAACGGCGACGACGACGAGGTCCTCGAGTTGTTCAACGACCCCGAAAGCGCGCTGCACGGCGTTTCGGCCGGATATACGTTCTTTCTTGAAGAGTTTGAGTTCAAGCCGGGCGACTTCATCTCTTATTACGCGCGGGCGCACGATTCGGCGACCACCGACAAACCTAACGTCGGGACGAGCGACCTCTACTTCGTCCAGGTCCGTCCGTTCGGTAAGAACTTCCTGCCCGCTGAATCACAGGCCGGCATGGGAGGTGGGGGCGGGGGTGGCGCCGAATCGCCCAACGCCCTCTCACAGCAGCAACGGGAGATCGTCTCGGCCACATTCAATACCGTGCGGGACCGCGGCGACTACACTGATGAAGAGTTCCGCGAGAATGTTGTTTTCCTAGCACTGGCACAAGGCAAGCTGCGCGAGCAGGTGCAGACGCTGCTCAGCAGGCTGAATAGTCGCGTTGCAAACACTGACCCGGCATTCGTTGAAATCTCCGAAACCCTCCCACGTGCAGTTCTGTCGATGCAACAGGCTGAGGAGACCTTACAGACGCAGAACGCCAAGAACGCGCTGCCGCCAGAGCAGCACGCACTCCAGATGCTGCAGCGTGCCGAAGAGGCCTACGAGGACGTGCGTGTTGCGATGGGGCGGCAGGGCGGCGGAGGTGGGGGTGGGGGTCAGCAGTCGGCGGCCGAGGATCTCGCTGATTTGTTTGAGCTCGAACTCGACAAGCTGCAGAACCAGTACGAGACGATGCAGAGCGCACGGCAACAACTGGCCGACACGAAGCTCGACGAAACACTCGAGCGTCTGAAGGAGCTCGCGCGGCGGCAGGAACAAGAAGCCGAGCGACAGCGATTGCGTGCCAGGGGCCAGCCCACCGCTTCCTCGAGTAGCGGCGCCAGTCAGCGCGCACTCGCCGACGAGACTGAAGAGGCCGCGCGCCGCCTAGAACGGCTCGCCCGTGAGGAATCCGACCCCGACCTGATGCAGGCTGCGCGGCAGCTGCAAAAGGCGGCCGACGCAATGCGCCGCGCGGCAGCGAACCCGGCTAGCAACGGAATGACTGACGCGAGCACAGCGCTCGAGCAATTGCGTGAGGCACAAAACCAGATCGAACAAGAACAGGCGGGACGACTCGAGCGGAATATCGCTACTGCACTCGACCGGGTCGAGGCGTTGGCTGATACCGAGCGCGAGGTCACCCGCGAAGTGGCCCAACTCGACCAAGACGCACAGGTTCGCCGCACACAGGTAGCCCCGCTAATGGAGCGCAAGGACCGGATGTCAGCGGAGGTTGCCGGTCTCGAACGCCAACTCGACAACACGTCGGCCGACTTCCGGCGTGACGAACGTGAAGCGTCACAACGCTTGCAGGCCGCCGCTGATTCAATCCGGAAGAACAAACTTAAGGAGAAGATCAGGTACTCAAAGGGCGTCATTCTTGGCCGCCGACCGGAGTACTCCGAGGCGTTCGAGCAACAAATCGGCGCTGACATCGAGGAACTTCGCCAAGCGCTCACCGAGGCACAGGCGGCCATCGGACAAGACCCGGCGGATCAGTGGGCCGAAGCGCTTGAGGCAACACGCAACCTGATGCGCGGTGTTCAGTCACTCGAGCAGCGGGTTGGTGAGGTAGCCGAGCAGGGCGAACCCAGTCAACAAGGTGACCATCAAGGTCAGTCACAAAGCAGCGCACAGCAAGATGGACAAGGTTCCTCCGGGCAGATTGGCGGTGGCGACCGCGCCGACGTACCAAACTTGGGCGGTGGCCGGGGTAACGTCCGGCCAGACCGCTGGAACGTTGGGCTCGACCAAGCTCGACAGTTTAGCCGCGAGTACCGTGAGCGGGCGATGGATGCCCAGCGCCTCCGCCAACTCCTCGAGCAGCAGGGCTTCACCGTGGAGAATCTCGATGCTGTTATCCAAGCACTGCGCGAGCTCGATGACCAACGGATTTACGCCGATGCCGACGAAATCGTCAGACTGCAGACTTTCGTTAACGAGGGTCTGAAGCGGTTCGAGTACCGGTTGCGACGCGAGAACGAGAGTGAAGACACCAACGCACTCTTCCTCGCCGGCTCCGATGAGGTGCCCTCAGGCTTCCGTGATCTGATTGAGGAGTACTTCCGCAGGCTGTCGCAAGAAGAACCGGGTTCGTAACAACATCTATGGTTGCTGGAGCACAGGCAGACACGAAAGGCCTGGGACCGAGGTAACGTGACTGGTTCACAGCCAATAGCTCGAGGCCCTGAGCCAGTAGACCGACACTCGCCCCGCCTGGCGATTGGGTTTGCAACACTCTTTCTCCTGCTCATAACTGCCGTGGCGTCGATCGCCGCCGCCCAGTACGGCGGCTGGGGCTGGCGGCGAACGCCTCCCCGCTTCGCGTCGCCTGGTGAATCTGACCGCGCCTTCACATTCAGCCGGGCGATGTATCAAAGCGTGCGCCGCGAGTGGCTCGGCACCGGTTGGAATACCGATTACCCAGACTCCGATTACAACTTCATGATTCGGCTGTCCGAGTTGACCCACACGCCGGTCAGCTTTGACGGCGACCAGCCGAATCACGTCGTCGTACAACTGACCGATAACACGCTCTATGACTACCCGTTCCTGTTTATGTCGGATGTCGGGACGGCCTACTTCTCGCCCAGTGAGGTCAAACGGCTGCGACGCTATCTCGAACTAGGCGGGTTCCTGTGGGTTGACGACTTCTGGGGTCCATCGGCCTGGGAGCGCTGG
This sequence comes from Acidobacteria bacterium UBA823, assembly GCA_002296225.1. Classification (GTDB taxonomy): domain Bacteria; phylum Acidobacteriota; class Vicinamibacteria; order Vicinamibacterales; family UBA823; genus UBA823. The sequence continues at coordinate 14,365 of DBHR01000032.1, forward strand.
GTCGAACAAATTGGGCAGGTTTTGACACCATCAGAATATCCAATACGCGATTTACCACTCTCCCATCCGATCTTCAACAGCCTTTACCACGTCGAAAAGATTCCGCAAGTACCATCGATCCAGTTCTGGCGACGTAGCGGCGGCGCGTCGACGTCCGAACGCGGCACCGACAGCGGTGAGCCGCACTTCCGAGGCATTAGCGACGCCAACGACCGACTCATGGTCTTTATGTCGCACAACACTGACATTGCCGACGGCTGGGAACGCGAAGGTGAATCAACTGAGTTTTTCCACAAGTTCTCGATTGATGCCTACGCCGTCGGCATCAATGTCGTGCTGTACGCGATGTCGCATTGATCGTTGCTGAACTCGGTCATGGCCAAGACAACAAATCCTCTCCTCGACAACAACCCGCTACCTCGCTTTGACGCTATCGAGCCGGATCACATCGAGCCGGGTATACAAAAGCTCCTGGCGAAGCTTAACGGTCAACTCCTCGAACTCGAACGCACGTCCACACCAACGTGGGCTGGACTTATCGAACCGCTTGAGCGGATCGACGACGAGTTATCCGACCGGTGGAGGGTCATCTCACATCTGACCGGCGTGGCAAACAGCGAAGCATTACGCGCTGCGTATACGACAGTAGAACCGAAGCTCGTTCGCTTCTCCGTCAGCGTCAGCCAGAGTCGTCCGATTTATGACGCGTTGTGCACGCTACGCAACAGTGGTGAATGGAGTTGCCTCGAGCGCACGCAGCAACGCATCGTCACGCTGCTGATCCGTGACGCACAGCTTGCCGGTGTCGGCCTCGACGGCGAGTCGCGCGAACGGTTCAACGAGATGCTGACCGAGTTAGCGGATCTGTCGACACGTTTCGCCAATAACGTGCTCGATGCGACCAAGGCTTTCGCGACGATGCTTCGGGAGCGTGACGAAGTCGCTGGCCTGCCGGAGAGCGCGCTGCAGTTGGCGGCTCAGTCGGCGCGCGACGCGGGGGAGGCCGATGCGACACCGGCCGACGGTCCATGGCGGATCACGCTCGATCAGCCGAGCTTCGAGGCATTCCTTCAACACAGCCGTCGTCGCGATCTCCGTGAGCAGCTATACCGCGCCTACATCACGCGGGCCTCCGAAGACGACCTCGACAACGTGCCAATCATTAACCGTATCCTGCACTTGCGCCGCGAGGTCGCGAGCACGCTCGGTTACGCCGACTACGCCGCACTCAGCCTGTCAACCAAGATGGCACCCAGCGTCGCGGCGGTCGAAAAGCTCCTCGAGGAATTACGGTGCGTCTCATTCGACGCGGCGCATCAAGACCTCGCCGATCTCGAAGAGTTCGCGAACGCGCACCACGAGTTCCAAGCGAAGGGCACCGGCAGTCCGGATGCGCTGGCACATTGGGATCTGCCCTTCTGGGCTGAGCGTTTGCGTGAGGAGCGCTACGCTTTTTCAGAAGAAGAGCTCCGGCAGTACTTCCCGCTCCCGCGAGTCCTCAACGGCATGTTCGGGCTAGCCCAACGGCTCTTCGGTATCAAGATCCTAGAGGCCGATGGCGAGGCGCCCGTGTGGCATCCCGATGTCCGTTTCTTCCGGGTGCTCGCTGAAAATGGGGCGCCACTCGCCGCCTTCTATCTCGACCCCTATAGCCGGCCAGCCGAAAAGCGTGGCGGCGCCTGGATGGATGAATGCACCGGACGCAGTTGTCTCTTCAAAAGCCCAAACGGCGGTCCCCGGTTGCCGGTCGCTTATCTAATCTGTAACCAGAGCCCGCCGGTTGATGGTAAGCCGTCGCTGATGCGGTTCCGCGAGGTTGAAACGCTGTTCCACGAGTTTGGTCACGGCCTGCAGCACATGCTGACGAAGATCGACTACGGATTCGCCGCGGGTATCAACAATATTGAACATGACGCCATCGAGTTACCCAGCCAGTTCATGGAAAACTGGTGCTATCACCGGGAGACACTGCTCGGACTGAGCGGGCAGTACGAGACCGGTGCGCCGCTGCCTGACGAACTCTATGACAAAATCTGCGCCGCACGCACCTATCGTGCAGGTAGCCATATGCTGCGCCAGATCCATTTCGGGTTCACCGATCTAGCGCTACACCACGGCTTTGACCCCGACGGCGATCGCACCGTGTTCGATGTCCAGCGTGCGATCGCCAAGAAGACCAGCCCGCTGCCTCCGATCCCCGAGGACCGGTTCCTCTGCGGCTTCACTCATATTTTCGCGGGTGGCTACGCCGCGGGATACTTTTCGTACAAGTGGGCCGAAGTGCTGAGCGCCGACGTGTTCATGGCCTTTGAGGAAGCAGGGCTCGACGACGAACACGCCGTCGCCACAGTCGGCCGGCGGCTGCGCGACACCGTATTGGCCCTCGGAGGTAGTCGTCCAGCCATGGAGGTCTTCGCTGCTTTCCGTGGCCGTGAACCAAACACTTCGGCGTTGCTGCGGCATGCGGGATTAAAGACATAGTTCTCTGGACCTTATCGATTCTCGAATCAGAGCGGAAACCCGAGGCAAGAACTCGAGAGGCTTTCAGGCCGGCGTGGGCGAGCTGGAAGCGAAGCCCTGGGTTTGGTCTAGAATGGTGGTTTCGTGTCACCCCAGAAACCATGTCCTTCTTGAACAAACTCCGCCTCGTTCTCTCCCTCGGGCAGGGCATCAATAGCCTCACCCACGGCCTCATTGAGGCCGAAGCCGGTTTCGATCCCCTTCATCTCTTCGGTGAATGGTTCGGCCACGCCCAAGCTTCTGGCGTTGCCCTCCCGGAGGCAATGACTCTCGCTACCGCCTCAAAAGACGGCGCCCCCTCGGCCCGCATAGTCCTCCTCAAGAGCTTCGACCACCGTGGCTTCATCTTCTACACCAACTACGACAGTCGCAAATGCCGTGACCTCGAGGAAAATCCGCATGCTGCACTCATCTGCCACTGGATCGTCCTGCAGCGCCAAGTGCGCATCGAAGGAACTGTCGAGCGCACTAACCAAGAGGAAGCAGCCGCCTACTTCCGCAGCCGCCCGCGCGGTAGCCAGATTGGCGCCTGGGCCTCCACCCAGAGCGCCCCGCTCGATAACTACGACCATCTCGTTCTGAAGGCGAAGGAATGGGAACAGAAATTTAAGGGTCGGGACGTCCCGCTACCACCTTTTTGGGGTGGCTACGTCGTCCGCCCCTTAAGAATCGAGTTCTGGCAGGGACGGGCAAACCGATTGCACGACCGGTTGGTATATGAGCGTGACGGCAGCGGTTGGAAGATCACGCGCTTAAACCCGTAGCCCGGTGACACAGCCAGAGGTTTTTAGGGTCCGGCGATCTCTTCCGCCACCCTCCCCATAGCTTCTTGGCAAAGGTTTCATCACGGAACATCACTCGAGGCAATCACCACCATCTTGATCTCATCCCCGGCCCTTGGCTGTTTGGATACGGAGTGGCCATTCAAAATCGCGAGCGTGGCGGCATCAATCTGTGCTTGGCCGGCGTGCTTAGCAATCGCCTGCCAGGTGTCACCGTCTTGCACGAGGTAGAAGCCAATTCGACTCGAGGCCCCGTCACCAAAGGAAAGTCCCTTGATGTAGCGCCGATACGTCTCGCGTCCAGTATCTGTCGGACGCGTCTTCAGATGAGTAACGATGTTCTCGAGCGCAGTCACTCGGTCTGGCGACAACGGATGCGTCGAGAACCAGGGAACAACGTTCTCACCGCTGGCGTCTTGAAGGCGACCCAAAGTGATGAGGACATCGGACAGCCCCAACGGGTCCCAACCACACTTCGCAATATAGCCGATGGCTAGGCGGTCGGCTTCTAGCTCAGCCTCACGTCCATAGCTCAGGAATAGCATGTCGAGACCCTTGTCGGCCCAGCCACTTAAGGCGCGCGCCGCCGGCCAGAAGACACGGACAAGCCAGAGTCCAGCCTGCGCTCCGTGCTCACGCGTATAACGCTTGGCGATATGACGCGCGTTGACGTGGCCGATCTCGTGCGCAAGAACTCCGGCGAGCTCCGCTTCGTTGCACAGATGAGCGAGCAGGCCGCGTGTGATGTAGATGTAGCCGCCAGGCGCCGCGAACGCGTTAACCTCTGAGTCGTCAACGATACTGAAGCGCCAGGGCAACTCGGGCCGCTGCGACGCGCGCGCCATGCGGAAACCGATCTCCTGGACGTACTGCTGAAGCGCGGAATTGTTGTAGAGGCCCCATTTTTGGCGAACCTCGGCATCGCTCCGCCTGCCAAGGGCTAGTTCCTTCTCGGCCGTCATCAGGGTAAATTCCTTCTCACCCGTTACGGGGTTGGCAACCCAGAGCCGCTTCTTACCCACCTTGACGGCTGCCTTGGTGGTTGCGGCAGCGCGGGATAAGCGGGCGGTGCCAAAGATGAGCAGGATGATGAGAGCGATGAGGAGAAGCTCAAGGAGACCGACCACACCTCAAACCATACCTGAAAAAGCGCGACGTAGTGCAAATCCCAACGGTCAGGACAACGCGCCGAGCGTGCAGTAGCCAGTAATGTTGCCCTCGCGCAGCCTATCTTCTGTTTTGCAGCTTGACCAAGAGGTGGAGGATCTCCAAATAAAGCCAGATGAGCGTGACGAGCAGGCCGAAGGCGCCGTACCACTCCATGTACTTTGGCGCGCCTCGCTCGGCACCTTCCTCGATGAAGTCAAAATCCAGCACCAAATTGAGCGCCGCGATGACGACAACGAAGAGGCTAAAGAGGATCCCGAAGGTGCCACTGGAATGGATGAGCGGGACGTTGATACCGAAGATTCCAACGATGAAACTCAGCAGATACATGAGGAGGATGCCGCCGGTGGCGGCGGCCACGCCGAGCTTGAAATTCTCGGTCGCCTTGATGACCCCGGTACGATAGGCAAAGAGGAGTGCGCCAAGCGTACCGAACGTAAGAAAGATCGCCTGACTGACAATGCCAGGATACTGCTGCTCAAGGACGAACGAGATTCCTCCTAGGGCCGCCCCTTCCAACGCGGCATAGACCGGCGTGGTGTAAGGCGCCCAGGTCTGCTTAAAGACAGTGACCATCGCAACGATAAAGCCACCAATGAAGCCACCCCAGATAAGGCCGGCCGGCAGCGTTCCAGCGTTGCCCTGACCCCAGACGTAGGTGGCTGTTATAAAAAGGATGACCAGTGCCATCGCCGTCTTATTGACGGTCCCCCCGATCGTCATCGCCTCGTGGCCGACCACATGTGGAACCGTGGTGAAAGTGTCGGTACCTAACGCTGGGTTGCCGGAGCGGAGAGCAAGGTGGGCGGACATTAGAGTGTGCCCCTGAGTTGATAAAGGTTCTGATCTTTGGTCTCTAGCTAAACTATCGGTAACAACAATTCAGCCTTTCCACTACCGTCGCGCCGCAGAGGCCCCGCCGTTCTCATTGTCGGCGGCGCCGATGAACGTCCCATCCTTGGCGAGAATAGAGTTGGCGTCACCGCCGCCGCCGCGCGTCACGCGGTGTCCCATCACGGTCAGCTGCTTCACAAGGTCGGCAAATGCGGGGTCTTCGACCCCTTGGAAACCAACGCGATCGGGAAACCATTGCATGTTGAGACGCGGAGCGTCCACGGCATTACGTAGGCTCATCCCGAACTCAAGGACGTTGAGCGTGACATTCAAGACGGTGTTTATGATGGTGCGCCCGCCGGGGCTGCCAGTCACCAGCACGACCTTGCCGTCGCGGACGGCAATGGTCGGCGTCATCGAGCTCAGCATACGCTTCTCGGCCACGACGAGGTTGGCGGGAGTACCGATGCTCCCTTGCCGATTCGTTACGCCGGGATTCCGGTTGAAGTCGCCCATTTCGTTGTTCAGGAGAAAGCCAGCGCCGGTCACGACGACCCCAGAGCCGTAACCTTGCTCTAGCGTGTAGGTATTCGACACGGCCATGCCAGAGCGGTCAATCACCGAGTAGTGTGTGGTCTCTGGGCTTTCCTCCGCTTCAGTCAGCCGCGGGCCCAGCTTCTCGCTCATGGTGGCCTGGCGGAGATTGATCGACGCGGCTAACTCGCGAGCATAGCCCTTGGTCGTAAGATGCGCAGGAATTTCGATGAAATCTGAGTCGCCGAGATGCCGTGCGCGATCGGCGTAGGCCCGACGCATCGACTCGATGATGAGGTGTACGGTTTGAGGCGCCCAGCGGCCTTTCGACTTCAGGTCGAAGTGCTCGAGAATACCGAGCATGATAGTGAGTGCGATCCCGCCAGAACTGGGCGGCGGTGCCGAGAAAATTTCGTTGCCACGGAAGGTGGTGCGGATTGGCTTACGCAAGACGGCAGCATACCGGGATAGATCTTCCTTAGAGATGTAGCCGTCACCTTGCTCCATCTCGGCGGCCAAAAGATCAGCCGTCTCTCCCGCATAGAAGCCGTCGTTTCCCTGCTCGGCAATGCGGCGCAGGGAACGGCCGAGGTCAGAGAGCACCAATCGGTCCGAGGCCTGCCAGGCCTCGGCCCCTCCGTTCTTGCCGTAGACACGCTTGAATTCGTCGTTCTCAGAACGCTCAAGAGCGCGATTGAGAGCGTCGGCCAGGCTGTTCAGGACGAAGCCACCTTCAGCAAGCCGGACCGCCGGCATCACCAGGTTCTCCCACGGAAGCGTACCGAATTGCTCGTGCGCAAGGACGAAGCCAGCGACTGTGCCAGGCACACCGACCCAGCGGTGGTTTTTCCGGCTGCCACCGTCAACATACATGTCTTCGGTGGAGGCAAGCGGTGCCTTCTCGCGGTAGTCGACAAAGGCGGGGTCGCGGCCGTCGCCAGGATAGACCAACATGAAGCCACCGCCACCGATGTTACCGGCCGACGGATGCGTCACGGCCAGAGCAAAGCCGATCGCGATGGCCGCGTCAACGGCGTTGCCCCCCTGTTCAAGGATCGCCGCCCCGACATCGCTGGCCTCGACCGAACGTGAAACGGCAACGCCATGCTCGCTAGTGGCGTTGCGATGGTCCTGAGCCCAGCCGTTGGGCACCACGACCAAAAGGGCCAAGACGAAAATTAGGCTGACTCTTCGAACGGGATAGACGCAGGCACGGAACATCGGGTTCTCCTTAATTGGAGGATCTTGTCAATCTGGAAGCGCTGGAAGAGCTAAGGTCAGCCTCCGGAGACTTCGTTGTCGACGGCGCCAAGTAACTTCTGCTCACGGTCGGCACACACCCAGACGGGTTCTTCCTCAGAAGCGACGAGAGGGTTCGGCTGCCGCGCAGCCTCAGCTACCCGTCATTCTTCCAGCCCGAACGTAAAGATCGTGTTGCCGGCCGCGATGGTGACGTACTGCTGGTCGTCGGCCAGGTAGGTAATCGGCGCAGCGTGGACCATGCCACCAACATTCATTACCCAGAGCTCGTCGCCGGTGCGTGCGTCGATGGCAAAAAAGTAGCCCCCCACCGTGCCGCCGAAGAGTAGGTCGCTGGCAGTCGTGAGCACGCCTGACGTCGACCGGGGCTGCACAGGATACTCCCACTGCACCTCGCCGGTCTGGGGCACGATGGCGCGCACTGCGCTGTAATACTTGTCAGGTGGATAACGTTTTTGCCCGCCACCGCCTACGAAGGACTCACCGGGTACGTATTCGTCCTCACTGATGAAATAAATTTCCTCGCTGTCGTACGCCATCACATAGAGTAGCTGCGTCCGCGGGCTAAAACTCGGTGACCACCAGTTGGCTGCGCCTTGGATCGGCGGTGATACGAGCGTCCCTTCAACGCTCGGGAACATGTTCGGGACCCGAATCGGGCGCCCGTCTTCACCGATTCGTTCGGCCCACGTCTGCTTGCCGAACGGCGTGGCGCGCAGAAACTCACCCGACTGGCGATCGAGCACGTAGAAGAAGGCGTTTCGATTGGGCCAAAGCATCAGCTTCCGCATCCGGCCATCGAACTCGACGTCGGCCAACACCGGAATCTGTGTTGCGTCCCAGTCGTGCACATCGTGCGGCGTGAACTGAAAATACCAAACGAGTTCGCCCGTGTCGGGATCGAGGGCGAGCACCGAATCCGAGTACAGGTTGTCTCCCAGCCGAACCTCCCCATTCCAGTCAGGACCTGGATTGCCAGTGCCCCAATAGAGGAGATCGAGATCGGGGTCGTACGACCCGGTGATCCAGGTCGGCGAGCCACCAGTCTTCCAAGAATCGCCTTCCCACGTCTCGTTCCCAGGCTCACCTTCACCCGGAATCGTATAGAAACGCCAGACCCGCTCGCCCGTCTCTGGGTCGTAGGCGTCGAGAAACCCACGGACGCCGTACTCGCCGCCCGCAATGCCGGTGATAACCTTGTCCTTGACGACAAGCGGTGCGCCGGTCTTGCTGTAACCAGTCGCCGGATCGCCCAGCTGCGCGTCCCAGAGCACGTCGCCGGTTCGCGCGTCGAGCGCGACGAGCTGCGCGTCGAGCGTGCTCAGAAACAGGCGGGTGCCGAGCACTGCGACGCCGCGGTTGTTCCGACCGCAGCAATAGGTCACATCCTCCGGCAACGTGTGCTCGTACCGCCAAAAGACACGGCCGGTGCGCGCGTCAAGCGCGATCACCGTGCTCGGCGACTCGGTAACGTACATGATGCCGTCGATCACCAGCGGCGTTGTCTCGGCCCGACCGAGGTCCCGCAACTGATACACCCATTTGACACGCAGGCGATCAACATTCGCT